>WLGZ01000037.1 GCA_009702945.1 Actinomycetota bacterium
CGAATCACTGGAGCTAGCAGTTGGAATCTTGTGCCTTCTTTAATCTCCAGAATTCTGTCCACGATCTGTTGTGGCGATTGCCGGGCAATTGGTCTGCCACAGTCTGGGCAGTGTGGTCGTCCGGCTCGCGCGAAAAGCAATCTTAAGTAGTCATAAACCTCAGTGATGGTTCCCACGGTAGAACGCGGGTTGCGATTAGTAGATTTTTGATCGATTGAAACAGCGGGTGAAAGTCCTTCGATAAAGTCAACATCTGGTTTATCCATCTGGCCAAGAAACTGGCGAGCATAGGCAGATAGGGATTCGACATACCGTCGTTGACCTTCAGCAAAGATAGTGTCAAAAGCCAGCGAAGACTTTCCAGAGCCTGAGAGGCCTGTGAAAACAATCAGAGAATCACGAGGTAAATCAATGTTTACGTCTTTGAGGTTGTGCTCTCGAGCGCCTCGAACGATTAACTGATCAACCACATCCCTATGTTAGTTGTCGGTGTCATTTGGTGCATCAGTGATGCGTCCTGCGTGCGCACGGGCCGTCGGATCCTTACGAACCTTGATGAAGCTGGCCACAGTGGCAATGGTCAAGATGCTGGCGATCACAACTAGTGAGATGGATGTCGGAATCTTTGGAATTGCCTCATTCTGCTCGTGGCCATAAAGCAAAATCAACTTCATGCCGATAAATACCAAAATGGCGGATAGGCCAAGTGATAAGTAGACAAGTTTGTCCAAAAGTCCCTTTAGAAGGAAGTACAACGCGCGCAGACCAAGCAGCGCAAACGCATTAGCAGAGAACACTAAGAACGGTTCTTGCGTCACACCGAAAGTGGCGGGAATTGAATCAAGCGCGAATAGTAAGTCAGTTGCACCAATGGCGATCATAACTAACAACATCGGAGTGCCGTAACGCTTGCCGGCCTCTTTAATCGTCAACTTTGTGCCATGGTATTCGTCAGTGAACGGAATCACCTTACGGATATTTCGAACCATGACATTTTCACTTGGATCAGGGTCTTCGTCCCAATGTTTAAACAACCCATAACCGGTGTAAATCAAAATTGCACCGAAGATTACAAAAGTGAAAGCAAAAGCTTCTAGTGCTGCTGCGCCGAGAGCGATGAAGATTGCTCGGAAAATCAGGGCTAGTAACACACCGAACAACAAGACTCTTTGATGATAAATACTTGGCACTGCGAACTGCGTGAGAATAATTATGAATACGAACAGGTTGTCTACGGACAGTGATTTTTCAACGAGATACGCCGCGAAGTATTCCGTTCCGAATGTGGATCCATAACTAGTCCAAACCCAAACACCGAAGGCAATAGCAATACCTATGTAGAAGAGCGACCATAATGCAGCTTCTTTGAACATTACGTCGTGTGGTTTGCGACTAACTGTCACAAAGTCCAGAACAATAAGTCCAAGAATTCCAACAATCAGTGCGGCCCATAACCCTTGACTAACGTCCATTTGATTCCCTTAAACTTTAGGGTCTTCGGATCCGAGATGCTCGATGGCATCTCCCCGGTGTTCCGTTGACTCTTCCAGTGCATGTGAAATCTCAGACTGAAGGGCCAATTCTGGGGAACGACGCACTGCAATGAGACTTGTGATTACTGTTACCCCTAAAACGGTTCCAATAAACATCAAAGATTGGGCGATTGTCACATGTGGCGGATGCAGGTCTGTAGTCCCGTCGACAGCCTCCAAAAACAGCTTTATGGCGATGAACCCAAGGATTATGGCCAAGCCACGGGCCAAGTAAATGATCTTGGATAGTAAGCCGTCCAGCAAGAAGTACAGCTGTCGCAATCCCATCAAGGCAAATGCATTAGCAGCAAAAACTAAATACGGCTCCTGGGTTAGGCCGAATACCGCTGGAATCGAATCAAGAGCGAACAATAGATCCGTGGTGCCCACAGCAAGAATCACCACAAATAGCGGAGTGATGAATCGCTTGCCATCAATTTTGGTTATGTATTTCGCTCCTACATATTCCCGTGAAGTGGGCACATACTTCTCGACCAATCGCACGAAGCCGTTACCCTCAGGATCCGGCTCTTCGTCATGCGATCTCCAGACAGAAATCGCGGTGTAGAGCAGGAACGCAGCAAATACATAGAACGTCGCTGCAAACTTAGCGATAGCTGCTGCGCCAATCACAATTAGAATTCCTCGAAGCACGATTGCTATCGCAACACCAATCAATAGCACCCGGTGCTTAAGCATTTCAGGTACTGCGAATGAAGACATGAGAACTAGAAAGACAAACAAATTATCAACGGAAAGACTGTACTCAGTTATCCAGCCTGCCAAGAACTGTTGTCCGTACTCAGCTCCGAAATAGTTCCAAACAAAAACCGCAAAACACAGCGCCGCAATTATGTATGCCACTACCCAGCGAGCTGCTTGCTTTGGTCCGAATACGTGTGGCCTGGCATCAACTACAACAAAGTCCAACACAAATGCGGCAATGAGGATTCCAATTGTGGCAATCCAAACTGTGGTTGAAACGTTCATTGGTCAACCATAGCGATGATCGACATATTTAGGCGTGACCCGCCTGAGCCATTTGCCGCAATTCTTTCTTAAGTTCATGGATTTCGTCACGCAATCTTGCTGCTAACTCAAACTGCAGTTCACTAGCAGCGGTGTGCATCTGCTCGGAAAGTTGATCAATCAAATCACCCAAATCTCGAGCGGGAATACTACGTAGGCTCTCCCTGATTGAAGTTGGAACTCTAACGCCTGACTTTTGATCAGCCATAAACAATTCGGTGTCATCATCTTCTCTAGAAATCAAATCCGTGATGTCGGCAATCTTTTTACGAAGCGGCTGTGGGTCTAGACCATGTTCCAAATTGTAGGCAACCTGCTTTTCACGACGACGATTTGTTTCATCGATTGCAACCCGCATCGAATCTGTGATTTTGTCGGCATACATGTGGACTTCACCAGAAACATTTCGAGCGGCGCGGCCAATGGTCTGGATCAAGCTGCGATGACTGCGCAAAAAGCCTTCTTTGTCGGCATCCAGAATTGCAACTAGCGAGACCTCAGGTAAGTCCAAGCCTTCACGCAGCAAGTTAATTCCAATCAGAACGTCATACTCCCCTAGTCTTAGCTCGCGAAGTAACTCAACTCGTCGCAAAGTGTCTACCTCAGAGTGCAAGTAACGCACTCGGATTCCCTGTTCCAGCAAGTAGTCCGTTAAGTCCTCGGACATTTTCTTGGTAAGAGTTGTAACAAGTACGCGGGTACCATTTTCCGCCCGGAGCCGGATTTCATGAATCAGATCATCGATCTGTCCCTTTGTTGGCTTAACGATGATTTCCGGATCTACCAGACCGGTCGGCCTGATCACTTGCTCTACGACGTCATTGTTGACCACACCGAGCTCAAACGGTCCAGGAGTTGCCGATAGGTAAACAGTTTGACCAACGCGATCAAGAAACTCAGGCCATTTAAGTGGTCGATTATCCATGGCACTGGGCAACCGGAATCCGTGTTCAACTAGCGTTCGTTTTCGTGAGGCATCGCCCTCGTACATCGCACCAATCTGCGGCACTGTTACGTGGCTTTCGTCAATAACTAGCAAAAAGTCTTCTGGGAAATAGTCCAGCAAACAGTTCGGAGCTGAACCTGCTTCTCGACCGTCAATATGCCTTGAGTAATTCTCGATACCGGAACAGAATCCAAGGTTTTGCATCATTTCAATGTCGTACGAAGTGCG
Organism: Actinomycetota bacterium; assembly: GCA_009702945.1. Taxonomy (GTDB): domain Bacteria; phylum Actinomycetota; class Actinomycetes; order S36-B12; family UBA5976; genus UBA5976. The sequence continues at coordinate 3,736 of WLGZ01000037.1, forward strand.
CATCTTTATACGTTGAGCTTCAAGCAACTTCCCTTGGCTCTCGAGCTCAGGAATTCGGATCGAAACTTCTGCTTCGATTGCAGAGATGGCCTTATTCATTCGTTCTGGTCCAGCTGTGTAGTGGGATGCTGGAAAAATGTAGATTTCATTATCGTCAGTAAGAATCTCACCAGTAACTGGATGCAACGACATCAAACGATCTATGTCATCGCCAAACATCTCAATCCGAACTGGATGCTCTTCGTAAACCGGATAGACCTCAATAGTGTCGCCACGTACCCGGAAAGTTCCACGAGTAAATGCGATGTCGTTTCGGTTGTATTGAATGTCAACTAATCGGCGCAAAAGCGAGTCGCGATCAATGCTTTCGCCTACTTTGAGTCGTACCATTCGATCGACGTATTCCTGCGGGGTACCTAGACCATAAATACAAGAGACGCTGGCTACCACGATGACATCTCGCCTAGTTAACAGACTGTTGGTTGCACTGTGCCGAAGTCTTTCAACTTCCTCATTTACTGATGAATCTTTCTCAATAAAAGTGTCACTCTGCGGTATGTAGGCTTCCGGTTGGTAATAGTCGTAATAGGAAACGAAATACTCAACGGCATTGTTGGGAAGTAGTTCTCGAAATTCATTTGCTAGTTGGGCGGCAAGCGTCTTATTTGGCGCCAAAACTAAAGTGGGGCGTTGTAATCGCTCAATCAGCCAAGCTGTAGTTGCGCTCTTTCCGGTACCAGTTGCACCAAGCAACACCACGTTCTTGTCCCCGTTGCGGATTCGTTTTTCGATTTCAGCAATGGCTGCAGGCTGATCACCTGCCGGGACGAATTCGCTGATTACTTCAAACGGTGCAACGGTTCGCTGCAAATCGGTAATCGGCCGGGTCATGACTCCAGACTACGCTGAAATTTGTTGCCACACCTTGGTGACTTGGTCTTGCAACTGTTCAGGTGAGCCATTGTTCTCAATCACAAAGTCAGCAACAGTTCGTCGCTGGGCATCGGTTGCCTGATTCGCAATTCTGGCTTCAATGTCAGTGATCTCTAAACCACGTTCAATCAGGCGTGCTTTTCGGTGCTCAGAATCTGTAACGACTATCAAAACCTTGTCGAATTGCCCTTGCAGATTCTTCTCAAACAATAACGGGGTGTCATAGACCACAACAGTAGATTCTGGGAGCGAGTTACGAATTTGCGCTACCCGAGCAATGACCGCAGGGTGAACAATTGCCTCGAGCTTCGCTAACTCGTTGGAGTCTTGAAACACTAACTCCGCGAGCATTTTTCGATCAATTCTTAGGTCGCTGTCCAAAATGGATTCGCCAAACACTTCGATTGCTCTTTGATAGCCAGCCTGGTTCGGCTCCAGCACTTCCCTGGCAATGACGTCTGCGTCAATAACTACTGCACCCAAGTTGGAAAGGATTTTGGCAACCGTTGATTTCCCGCTGCCAATTCCGCCAGAAAGTCCTAGGTACACGTCACTACCCTATTGGCTCAATCACGCCTGCAGGCTTTGAGAATAGAAAAAGCGGCTACCAAGTCAATGGCAACCGCTTTTTCTAGTTTGAATTATTCGGCTTTGTCAGCCAATTCTGTTCTTAGTGCCTGTAGGCCAGCATCATCTGAGAGTGTTCCTTCAGATGTGGTTTCGCCTGAGTAAGAAGTTGGAACTTCTGCATCTGCGTTAGCAGCTGCATCGGCCTTCTTTGACTCGCCAACAGCAAGCTTGTGAGCCTCCCACTTAGCGTGAGCTGCAGCGTACTGAGCTTCCCATTCAGCCTTCTTTTCTTCATGACCTGGCAACCATTCGTTGGTGTCTGGGTCGAAGCCTTCTGGATAGATGTAGTTTCCATTTTCGTCATACTGATTCATGCCGTACAGGCCAGCATCGAACGAATCGGTTTCATCGGAATCTACATCTTCGTTTGCTTGGCGCAATGAAAGTGAGATACGACGACGTTCTAGATCGATGTCAATAACCTTCACGAAGGTCGAGTCACCAACCTGAACAACCTGTTCTGGAATTTCTACGTGACGACCAGCAAGTTCTGAGATGTGAACTAGGCCTTCAATGCCATCGCTAACGCGAACGAATGCACCGAATGGAACTAGCTTGGTAACTTCACCTGGAACTACCTGACCCATTGTGTGGGTACGAGCAAAGTGCTGCCATGGATCTTCCTGTGTTGACTTCAAAGAAAGCGAAACGCGTTCGCGATCGAAATCTACTTCTAGAACTTCAACAGTTACTTCCTGGCCTACTTCGACAACCTTTGATGGGTGATCTACGTGCTCCCATGAAAGTTCCGAAACGTGGACTAGACCGTCTACGCCACCAAGATCAACGAAGGCACCGAAGTTAACAATGCTGGATACAACACCCTTGCGGATCTGTCCCTTTTCAAGTTGATTCAAGAAGCCGTGACGTACAGCGCTCTGCGACTGTTCTAGGTAAGCGCGACGAGAAAGCACAACGTTGTTGCGGTTCTTGTCTAGCTCGATGATCTTGGCTTCAATTTGCTTGCCAATGTATGGCGCTAGGTCGCGAACGCGACGCATTTCAACAAGTGAAGCTGGCAAGAAGCCGCGAAGACCGATGTCCATGATCAAGCCGCCCTTGACGACTTCGATGACGGTGCCGGTAACGACGCCATCTTCTTCCTTGATCTTTTCGATTGATCCCCAAGCGCGTTCGTACTGTGCGCGCTTCTTGGAAAGAATTAGTTGACCTTCTTTATCTTCCTTCTGAAGAACAAGAGCTTCAATAACATCGCCAACAGTTACAACTTCGTTGGGATCAATGTCGTGCTTGATGCTTAGTTCGCGAGAAGGGATAATTCCTTCGGTCTTGTAGCCGATGTCAACGAGAACTTCGTCTCGACTAACTTTTACTACGATGCCTTCGACGATGTCTCCGTCGTTAAATGGCTTAATTGTGGCGTCGACTGCGGCCATAAATTCTTCGGCTGATGCGAAATCGTCGACGGTGGAGAAGTTGCTCTTGTCAGTAGTGACAGTCATTAAGTTATTGCCTCGATGCGGATAGAAATAGTGCGGATGTTGCATTCTTTCCTTGCGGATCCCGTGGAACTAGGTCTGTCCTTGGGCAAATGGCAACCTTCTAAGGATAGGCACCCGCTAATGCTGGGTCAAAACTGATATGCCCTAATTCAATGGGTTTAGTGGCCGGCACTGGCCCAGGAAGTGCCAATTCCAGTGGAAACCTCCATGGGCACCGACAAATCCCCTACTGCGCCCATGTTTTGCACAACTATCTCAGTCACTTGCTCAAGCTCACCCTTTGCTACTTCAATAACCAATTCGTCATGAACCTGAAGTAGCAACCTTGAGTTAACGCCAGCAGATTTAAGCGCAACATCAACCTGAAGCATCGCAACCTTTACTAAGTCGGCAGCCGATCCTTGGATTGGAGCATTGAGCGCCATGCGCTCTGCCATTTCTCGTAACTGTCGGTTATCACTATTCAAATCTGGAAGATAGCGACGACGCCCCATTATCGATTCGGTGTATCCCAGCTTTCGGGCTTCAACCACGACGTTAGCTAAGTAATCGCGTACGCCTCCGAATCTTTCAAAGTAAGTATTCATTAGTGACTTTGCTTGATCATTACTAATACTTAACTGCTGGGCCAAACCATATGCAGATAAGCCATATCCCAATCCACAGCACATGGCCTTAATCTGGCGACGCATGTCGGCATCAACTTTCTCGGGCGGAACTCCGAACACCTGCGAGCCAACAGTGGTGTGTAAATCTTCCCCAGTCTTA
>WLGZ01000038.1 GCA_009702945.1 Actinomycetota bacterium
AAGTACCGATCTCAAGTGACAAAGTTTCATTGTTTGACATGGTTACTCCTAGTTGAATCGTAAGCCGAGAGTTTCGGCAATAGTTGTGCGCTGTACTTCATCAGTACCGCCTGGAATTCGTAAGTTACGTGCAATTTGGAACAGCTTGTTAATGTCGGTGTCCCGAAGCACTCCGGAGCCACCGTGAATCTGAAGTGCGCGATCTGCCACTCGATAGAACGACTCGTCATTGCTTAGCTTGAGGGCGCAAATTCGTCGAACTTCATCACTTGGTCGCGGCAAGTTCCACCAAGGACCAGGAGTATCAATCGCTCTAGCAACATCAAGGGAGAGCGAACGAGTCTGCTGCCAATCTAGATACATGTCAGCGATCATCCACTGGATGCCTTGCTTAGCTCCGAGTGGCTCTCCGCCAACAATTCGAGTCTTTACGCGTTCTAGCGTCTTTTCGATTAGGTACTTATTCCAACCAGAACACATTCCGGCGCGACGCATCCGGGTGTAATTGAAGGACATGACTGCAATATCAAAGCCACCGTTGACTTCACCAAGTACTGCGCTTTCTGGCAGCACCATATCTTCGAAGTGAATTTCGCCGGTGTAACCATCACCAAACATGGTCTGGTAAAGCTTGCCTATCTTGTAACCCTTGTTTGCATACTCTTTGGTATCGAACATGAAGTAAGTGAAGGATTGACGGCCACCACCAGGATTTGTGATTGCCAAAACTTGTGCAACATCGGCATCAAAGTAATTGGTGATGTAAGCCTTAGTGCCATTAAGAACCGAGTCAGATCCCTTGCGTACTGCATTGGTCTTCATGTCGTAAAGGTTTGAGCCAGCACCGGTTTCAGTAACTCCGTGCAAACTGGTCTTGAGACCTTTGACTAGCGGATCAGTGAACTGTTCTTTTTGATGTGCGTGCGCATGAAGTAGTCGAGGAGTGGCGCCTTCAGACCAGGACAGAAGTGCTGGGTTCAGGCCAACACCGTAGCCATAAACCTTTTCTTCGACATAGATCATGTCTTCGCGGCCAAGACCCCGACCACCTAAAGATTCTGGAAGGTGTGCACTGTAAATGTTTTTCGCACCGGCAGCTGCCATGATTTCGCGGCGGGCGGCAATGATGTCTTTATGCAGACGACCATCTTGGTCAAGGAACTTTGATTGATCGCTAAGTAAGTGATCAAGCGCCCGTTCCCGAGGCGCGACCTCATTTTCATATAGATCAGTTACTTCTGCAATTACACCATCTAGATGTGCGGGAATGTGAAGTTCTACATCGAGTGGGGACGTTACGTGGCTAGTCATTTGATTCCTGTTCGGTTTATTTGAGTGACGTGATTTTCATTTGTTGGTTCCGAGAAATCTAGGGCGATCGGGTTGTCAGGTAAGGCTATTGTTTCGCAAGATCCAGTTGCATGCCCCTTGAAGGCAGCTCGATGTGAGTAATGCGACATAAGAGGCAAAATGTCACTTGCTGTAATTTTTCCAAGGTCACCGGATTTGTGAGAGCTTTCACCACATGCAGTTACCGCGTCAGGATGAACGTGCGGACCAACTAAAACTATTGAAGTCGGATGTGCCGAGTGCATGATCCCACCCGTTGAAGGTGTTGCATGATCTCCAGTAATCACGATCGTTTTGGTCTGCGCTAATTCGATTAGTGAATGACAGGCACGATCTAAAGCCTCGATCACATCTCGCTTTAATGAAGGGGATTTGGTGTGACCAGCTTCATCTGTTGCCTTGGTATGGATGTGAACAAACGATTGCGATTTGCTCAATTCAAATCCAGCCAAGATTCTGGCTTCAAAATCTTCTTGAATGTTTTCTAGGTCACTTGGAATGTGAGTCTGAGTCATGCCCAAAGTTTCAGCTAATCCTCGATACAGCGCAGAACTTGTAACTGCTGCACCGGTTAATCCAGTGGACTGCTCGAATGTTTTCAACTCAGTTTTGTTACTTGCCCATTTTGTTACTGGAGCAATGAGTTCATGCCTGCCAGCTTCGCGCCTGGCTTTGTTTATCGGATGATCTTGAAGCATTTTCACAGCTGCGCTTAGCCAACTTGTCATTAGATCTGCAGAAGCTTTAGCTGCCACTGAATCCACAGCATCATCAAGTGGCAGTGGCTTCAATACTGGATGCAGGTGACCAAAAAGAGGATCACTGTCACTTATCTCATGTGATGACAGTGCGGCCGACTCGAGAATGCACTCTCCGTTGCGAAGTGGATGCAACACAGGATTTAATTCGTGTGGCATGACTCGAAGCGCATCAAATAAATCTAAACAATCAGTTGCATCGTCAGCGCTGACTCGACCAATGGCATGAAGTTGACCGTCACGAATCTCGGCAGGTCTAAGCGCAAGATGAAAATGAGGTCGCTGCAAAGGAATCTCAATCCCCATGCCTGTTGCTTCAAGTAAAGCTCGACCAGGGAAAGTTTGAGTCTGGCCAAACATTGCCCAGTGACTGCGCTCACTTGAAGTTGCTCGCCCTGGACCAAATGGTTGATGGATTCCGGATACGCCAATTCGGGTTAGTTCATCAAGATTGGGAGTATGGGCTGCTTCCAAGGGAGTTTGCCCGTTCAATTCCTCACAAGGCCGATCGCCGAGACCATCAAAAGTAATCAGAATCATTGGGGTTCGGTCATCCCACATCGGTGCTGGCTTCACTTAAACACTCACCTTGGATTTTGCGTTATCCCATTCCTGTTGGATCGTGGAAACTGCGCCTGGAGCAACATGTGAATGCCAGGTCGAGTCATTTGTTGTTAGTGCCTGGCGAATATCAGATGCAGATAACTTCGTTGCTGGCGCTGGTAACTCAAGAACTTCAAATTCTTGGCCAGTAAAGAGATCCAACTTACTTGCTTCCCAAGCGCTAAAGATGCGTAATGCAAATACCGTTTCGGCAGGCACTGTCCAGGAAACTGGTTGGGTTAAATCAAACGGAATGATTTCAATTTCCACATTATTTAGATCAGTTAGCTCGGAAATCGAAGCTTTAATGATCTGGACACGGGACTCATAGGAAAACGGATTAGCGGCATCAGTATGACGGTGCAGACTTGCTGCATGCTCAGACAGATTTTCGAGGTCTGGATTTGTTATTCCAATAATGATGCGATCAAATTCGTGGCTTAACGCAGACAGCACTTCCAAGTGTTGATTGTGGAAGGGTTGGAATCTGCCTGTGAAGCAAGCCACGCGCTGAGTCATTTTTTAAATGTTTAACCCAGTGCTTTGATCTTGGCAATTGCGTCATCGGTTTGAATGACATCTGCATAGCGACGACCAACATCTTGCATGTTGGCATCGTGCGGGCCGGCATCTTGATCGCCACAGGCATCATCAATTGCGATCGTGCGGAAACCGTAGGAGAACGAATCAACGATGGTTGCGCGAACGCAACCTGATGAAGTCACGCCAGTAACTAGAACAGTATCGATTCCGTTGGTAGTCAAAATACTGCTCATGTCTGTACCAAAGAATGCGGAAGGGAAGCGCTTTAGGATGTAGACGTCGCTGTCATCCCATAGATCTGGGTGTATTTGAGCTTCGTAAGATCCAGGATGAATGTCGCGCAGGGCCGGCACTTTCCAGCGAGCGAACTCAGTATCAGTGGACCAGGCCACTGCAGTATGAATGATTGGAATTCCAGCAGCTCGCGCAGCAGGGAATAGGCGAGCGGCGTTCTTGATTGCCCGTTGGGCGTGCTCACTTCGACCTAAAGCAAACTTTGGGTCACAAAATGACATCTGAAAGTCAACGGCAATAACTGCAGGTCTGGTACCCCAGCCAACTTCGCCTTGTCCGTAACCAGCATTTTCGAATGAATCTGACATGTGCCCTCCAAATGGCAAAATACCCACTTCTTGTATACATCTATTCAGGAATCCTTGCTGGGTTTTGACCAAATTAAGGCTTTCGATGGCAGTTGGCAACGAAAAGTGACAGAATTGTATGCAATCCGGCTAATCAGGAGCACAAGTGAGTAGTTTCGACCTTTATAAGACCGCTGACGAACACGAAGAACTTAGATCAGTGGTCCGAGCTTTGGCAGATGCCAAGATTGCTCCCTTCGCAGCGGAAGTGGACGAAGATGCCCGCTTCCCACAAGAGGCCTATGACGCATTAATTGGCGCGGAACTTCAGGCCATCCATGTGCCTGAGGCTTACGGCGGCGCTGGCGCCGATGCCTTAGCTTCGGCAATTGTGGTGGAAGAAGTCGCTAGAGCCTGTGCTTCCAGCAGTTTGATTCCAGGTGTAAACAAGCTTGCTTCCCTGCCGGTTATCCATAGCGGCAGTGAAGATCTAAAGAAAGAGTTCTTGCCAGGCCTTGCCTCGGGCGAGACCCTTTGGTCCTATGCGCTTTCTGAGACTGATGCAGGCAGTGATGCGGGCGCAATGAAAACTACAGCTGTAGCAAATGGTGACTCGTGGACTTTGAACGGTTCGAAAAAATGGATCACCAATGCTGGCGAGAGCCACATCTATACCGTGCTTGCTGTAACCGATAAAGAAAAAGGTGCTCGCGGTGGCATCACAGCATTCATTGTTAAAAAAGACGATCCAGGCGTAAGTTTCGGCGTGCCAGAAAAGAAGTTGGGAATCAAGGGATCACCAACTCGCGAAGTTTATTTAGACAACGTAGTGATTCCGGATTCCCGTCGAATCGGCGAAGTCGGATCAGGCTTTGGCATTGCGATGTCAACACTTGATCACAGTCGGATTGCAATTGCGGCTCAAGCAGTTGGTATTGCTCAGGGTGCATTGGATTTCGCAGCTAGTTACATAAAGGAACGAAAGCAATTTGGTAAAGCAATTGCCGAATTCCAAGGTATCCAATTCATGGTTGCAGATATGTCCATGAAGCTTGAAGCTGCGCGCCAACTAACTTATGCAGCGGCAGCCCGAAGTGAACGCAATGATGTTGATTTAACTTTCTTTGGCGCTGCAAGTAAATGCTTTGCCTCAGATGTGGCAATGGAAATTACTACTGATGCGGTTCAGTTATTGGGTGGCTATGGCTACAGCCGTGACTATCCTGTTGAGCGCATGATGCGTGATGCCAAGATCACCCAGATTTACGAAGGCACTAACCAGGTTCAGCGCATTGTGATGTCGCGTCACACTTTGGCATCTAGATAACCAATGTCACAAGCATCTCCGGAAAAATTGCGCCGAGATGCGCTTGGAATTTTGGCTGCCGCAATTGCTGCGCAATTAGCTGTGTCGACTGCGCAACAGGGATTGCCTGCTATGGGCCCAATCCTGGCGAGCACATTTGATTTAACAACATCAGGTGTTGGCCTACTGCTTGGAACGATCAGCCTTGGTACTGCAGGAGCTGTGATTTTCTGGGGTAATTTAGCCGATCGAATGAATGACCGACTCGTAGCTCTTATAGGCCTAATGGGTACTGCAACATGTTTTGTGATTGCTGCATTATTCAAGGCTTCTGAGGTCGCACATTTCGCACTTATCTTTGCCGGCATCATGATGGCATCGCCGACGGTTGCAATGACTAAGGGTTTAGCAAGAAATTTTGTTCACTTAGGAAACATTGGTTTTGCACTTTCAACTAGACAGGCCGCAGTTCCAGTCGGTGGCGTCATTGGTGGCATTGTTTTAACTGGCATCGCAGTTTCACACGGACTTAGTGCTGCGCTCTATGCCCTTGCCGCATTAATCATTTTGGGCGGGCTCTTTGTAATGTTTGCTCCAGCTGGAGTTCCAGAACCACCACGCCTAAAAGCGGAAAATCTACCACCAGTGAATTGGCGCAGACTTTCACCGATATTGATTGCTGCTGCATTCTTTTGTCTGACCCAATTAGGAATCGTCGCGCTACTTACTCTTTACTTAAGTGGCAGCAGAGGTTGGACTCCAACTCAAGCGGGACAGCTTTATGCCTTGATGATGGCGTTTGTTATCCCATTGCGAATTCGACTTGGGGTGATTAGCGATCGACACCCAACACAACGCGTTAAGTTTCAAATTGTGATTGCACTATTGGGTGCAACTTTGCTCATACTCTGTGCAGTACTTGAACAGTACGCGATTGTTGTGCCGCTACTTTTCCTCGCTGGAATTACAGCAATGGGTTGGAACGGCCTACTGTTTACAACTGCTGTGATGGCAGTGCCATCTGAGCGAGTCGGCTTCACCCAAGGGGTTTTGCACAGCTTTATCTTCGCCGCTGGTGGAATTTCGCCCATCATCATGTCTCAGATTGTTGAATCTTTCAGTTGGCAGGCTGCATGGACTGTAATGGCGATATGCTCAGTTATGGCAGCGGTTTCGTTAAAAATGTTTGACCCTTCACCAGCCCAGACAAAGGAAATGGCATGAGCAAGCAACGCGTTGATACGGATCTTTTGGATGAGATTCAACGACGAGTTTTATGGCTGGCTGTCCGAATGGTTGACTTTGCAAACCGGGAACGCGAACTAAAGGACGACGTCAAAGTTGGTGGCCATCAGGCCTCAAGCGCATCCCTAACTTCAATCATGACTGCGCTCTATTTTGACCATCTAGATGGACCAGATCGAGTCAGTGTTAAGCCACACGCATCTCCAGTTTTTCACGCCATTCAGTACTTGCTTGGAAATCTTGATGAAAGCTACTTAAAGCGCTTACGTGAATTTGGTGGCTTGCAGTCGTATCCATCACGAACTAAAGATCCAGATGCGCCTGACTTCTCGACCGGTTCAGTCGGTCTTGGCGCAGCAGCTCCACTTTTTGCGGCAGCAACCAGACGTTACGTTGACTCACATTTTGGCGAGCGACCACATTCTCGCTTCATTGCATTGATCGGTGATGCCGAATTGGATGAAGGCAACGTTTGGGAAGCGGTAGCTGACCCGGCAACAACCGAACTTGGAAATGTGATGTGGGTTGTTGACTTTAATCGACAGTCACTTGATCGCGTTATTCCTGGAATTCGCATCATGCAATGGCGCGCTCAATTTGAAGCAGCCGGTTGGCATGTAATTGAAGTTAAGTATGGAAAGAAATTGCAAGCAAAGTTTGCTCAGCCGTTTGGTAAGGACCTTGAAGCCTGGATTGATGCCATGGCCAACGAGCAGTACCAATCTTTGTTTGGCTTTAGAGGTCAAGAATTGCGCACTAGATTTTTAGAAGGGGCGCCAGCTGAAGTTGGACTTTCTGTTGCCGAGCTAAACGATGAAGACCTATACGAACTAGTTACAGATCTTGGTGGACATAACTTAGACAGTCTGCGTGATGCGTTTGCAGTTTGCGACAGTGTTACCGATCGACCAAGTGTGGTTTTTGCTTACACAATCAAGGGTTGGGGTTTGCCAATGGCAGGTAACCCAAGAAATCATTCAGCGCTTTTGAGTGGTGACCAGATTGATAACTTCCGCAGCGAACTTGGACTTACCAAGGAAAATGAATGGTCAGATTTTGAACCACAAAGTCCAGCCGGTGTTCTGTCAGCACAGCGCAGACATGATTTGCATCGCCCGCCAACATCAAAAGGTGTTGA
>WLGZ01000039.1 GCA_009702945.1 Actinomycetota bacterium
CCTTACCTATTGCTAGGCGGTTTACTTTCTGTTGCACTTTCCCGTGGGTCGCCCCAGGTGGACGTTATCCACCACTCTTGCCCTATGGAGTCCGGACTTTCCTCGAACATTGCTGCCCGCGATCATCCGACCGACTCGTCTGCTCTAAGACTACGGGGATTTGGCTAGGGTAGAAAAATGCTGGATTTGTTAATAACAGGCGGACTGCTTCATTCGCCAGGTGGCGCTGCTCCTAGGCCTAAAGCCATTGGCTTGAAAGGCAATCAAATCGCATTTATCGGCGAACATCAGGATGCACCATCTTCTCGAGAGCAAGTCGAGCTCGACGGCCACCTCATTACTCCAGGATTTATCGACAGCCACAATCACCTGCTGCTTGGTTTTGATCCCGATGCTGTGAACCTTCAAGACTTAGTCGTCCTTGAAGACGTCCGAAAGCGAATGATGGAATTCGCTAACTCGCGACCTGACCTGGAATGGATTTGCGGAGAAAATGCAAACTACTCAGTTGTCACTGGTCGACGACCTAACGCCCAGGATCTTGAAGGGATAACGGATCGTCCAGTTTTCATTACTACCTACGATCAACATTCAGTTTGGTTAAATCGGGCCGCAATTCGCGCTCTTGGAATTGAACCTGGAGTTGTGCTCAGCTGGGGCAGACCAGAGTTCGATGAAGTTACCAATGAAGCAACTGGTTGGGTTACTGATTTCTACACAAGTGCCATGACAACGATCGGATTAAAGGCACTACAACGAGACATCCCAATGTATTCTCCTGAACGCAGATACCGAAAATTAGTTTCCAGTATGGAAATGGCCACGAGATTTGGAATCACTACGGTGGTCGAGCCTCAAGTTCCCATGGCCGAACTGGAACTCTTTCATCGCGCGCTTAAAGAAGGAAAGTTAACTTCCCGAGTTATCGCGGCGTTGTTTCATCCAATTGATGAAGGGTCGGATTTCCGAATGGAACTTCGTAACACTGTCGATAACCATCAAGATTCCAACAAGCTTTCCCTTGGTCCAGTAAAGCTTTATGCAGATGATGTGATCGAACCACACACTGCTTGGCTACTTGATGACTACGCAAACATGCCTGGACATCGCGGTCATCCAAGTGCATCGGTAGAAGAATTCAAGTACGTTGTTTCAGAACTAGATCGGATGGGTTTTCAAACTCATACTCATGCCACAGGTGATGGTGGCATCCGACTAATTCTGGATGCCCTCGAAAATGCAGCTCAATTGAATTCCACAAGTGATCGTCGCCATGGCATTGTGCACGTGGAGTGCATTCATCCTGATGATTTACCAAGACTTGCTCAACTAGGCGTTACTGCAGCAATGCAACCACGACACTGCTCCCCTGACTTGATTGAAGGATCTTGGATGAACAACGTAGGCGAACAACGTTGGGATCGCGCTTGGCGCATCAAATCGCTTATCGAGGCTGGCACCCACGTTGCGCTTTCTAGTGACTGGCAAGTTGGTGAAATGGATCCACTAGTGGGAATTTATAGCGCAATGACGCGCGCATCACTTGATGGCAAGAAGTCTTGGACTCAAGATGAACGCATATCGTTGACGGCAGCCATTGATGGTTACACCAAAGAAGGTGCCTGGGCTTGGCATCGCGAATCCGAATTTGGAGCTCTTCAAATTGGCGCTAAAGCCGATGTTGTTGTTTGGTCAAGTAACTTGCACGATCATGCCGAGAATCCTGATGCATTACTTGATCAACATTCACTGCTTACAGTCGTGGATGGCGTGATTGAACACGACGCCCGCTAAGCCTTAAGGCGCAGGTTCTCTGGGTCATAGAACGGAACATCGCTGATCGTTGCTGGTGTTAACACCCCAGCGCAATCAACTATGAAGTTCGAGCCAGTTGGAACATCGGCTGGAATGTTTCCAAGTCCGCATGCTCCCCCAATGGTGTGACCATACGAACCAGAAGTTACGTGACCAATGATTTTGCCATCAAGCAAGATTGATTCATCGTGAACGAATAGTGGTTCTGGATTATCAAGTTTGATAAACACTTGGCGACGATCTGGATTTTGCTTTCCTTCAATCGCGCTGCGTCCGACGAAGTCACCTTTCTTTAGGTTGACTGCAAATGCAAGTGAGGCTTGATACGGATCATCGATCGGGCCGATGTCGTGACCTAAGTGACGGTAACCCTTTTCTACACGCAAGCTATCTAGTGCGTGGTAACCGGCTCTGCGCAGACCAAGACCTTCGCCAGCTTCGATCACTGAGTCATAAATTGAAACTGCCATGTCGTTAGTTGGATAAAGTTCGTAACCAAGTTCACCAACGAAACTTACGCGCAAGCAAAGCGCTGAACCATTACCAACTTCGATCTCACGAGCAGTTCCCCATGGTTGATTTTCAGTTGAGAAATCAGCTGGGCTAATGCGCGACAACAACTCTCGCGAGTTAGGTCCCATGATTCCAATAGTGGCAAGACCTGCGCTTGCATCAAATGTGGCAGCAGCGTGACCGCGAGCGGCTCGGCGCAACATTGCCAAAGTTTTAGTTTGTGCTGCCGTTGGAGTAACAACCATGAATCGGTCTTCAGCAAGCCTGGTGATAGTGCCATCTAGTTCGATGCCACCACCCTTGTTAAGCATGAGGGTGTAAACAACTCGGCCAATCTTCACATCCATGTTGGATGTCGTTACTGACTGAATAACTTTGAGGGCATCAGGTCCAGCAACTTCAACTTTTGTGAATGTTGAAAGATCAAAGATTGCTACTGCTTCTCGCGCTGCTTTATGTTCAGCGGCTGAGTGCTCGAACCAGTTCTGGCGCTGGTAACTGTATTCGTATTCCCGCTTGGTGCCAGCAGGTGCAAACCAATTCGCACGCTCGTAACCAACTAGCTCGCCAAATACCGCGCCGGCTGCGTCAACTCGATCATGCAAAGGTGACCGGCGAATGTTACGGGCGGTGTAAGGCTGCAAGAACGGCCAGTGCATCGCATAGAGACGGCCGAGGCCTTCCTTAGTGCGTTCATGCATGTAAGGGCGGTTTGCTTGGTACTTCGAGAATCGCTGAACATCTACGGCCGAAACATCTGTAGTTGGTGTGCCAGCAACAATCCATTCAGCTAATGCTCGGCCTGCACCTGGCGCGTAAATAATGCCTTGGCTGTTAAATCCAGCTGCAATCCATAAGCCATCAACCTCAGCAGTCTCGCCAAGGCAGAAACTTGCATCTGGCGTGAATGACTCTGGAGCATTCAAGAAGCGTGAATAATTGGCAGTCTTTAGTGCCGGGATTCGATCTTCCGCAAAACCCTTGATGGCGGCGAAGTGCTCCCAGTCTGGATCAAACTCACCAAAAGCAAAGTCTTTAGCCAAAGTGCGGGAATCAACTGGTATGCCGTCAGGTTCAAATGCACCAACAACTAGTGAGCCGTTGTGACCTCGTACATATAAGTAGCCATCTAAATCGCGCAGCACTGGAAGTGGAACATCTGCGCCTTCGATCGGATCAGTAGTTACGTGCACATGCGCTGCTGGGTAAAGCGGAACCATTGCGCCACACTTTTCAGCAAGTTCGCGTGTCCATAGTCCTGCTGCCAAAACTAAGTTTTCGCATTCAACGATTCCCTGATCAGTTTCTACTGCAGTAATCCGTCCGTTAACTTTCTGAACGCCAGTTACGGTAACGCCTTCGCGAATTGTGACACCGCGAGTGTGAGCACCTTTGGCAAATGCCATCGCAGCTCGACCTGGATTAACGTGGCCATCTTCTGCGTGATGCATTCCGCCTAATAGGCCATCCGATGTTGCAAGCGGATGAAGTTTGGCAACTTGTTCAGGCGTTACTAGTTCACTGGAAACTCCGTTGTGACTTGCGACCATATGGCTATAGCGCAATTCATCTAATCGGCCTGGAGTTCTGGCAAGCGATAACGAACCATTCTGCTTGAGAGAAACATTGATTCCAGTTTCTTTTTCAATCGCACGATATGCATCGATTCCGTAATAAGAAAGTTTTGTCATGGCATGAGTTGCTCGGGAGCGAACAACTAAACCTGCTGCGTGCCAACTTGTGCCAGAAGCAACAGCGGCCCTCTCAATTAGCAGCACATCTTTATGACCAAGTTCTGCCAAGTGATACGCGATACTGCTGCCAACTACTCCAGCGCCAACTACTACGGTTTGGACGCGAGCTGGAAGCGCTCTGGTTTTGGCTTGATCATCAAACTCAGTTGCAGAGAGGTCTTTTTCCAGCAGATTATCCACGACGCAAGATTCCTTTAAATTGAGGTGCTTAGCCCAACTTTATTGGAGTTGTTCAACCAGGTGTTGGGAAACTTGAGATGACCTAGGACACACCAAGATGCGAACTTCTCAGGACTTGAGAAAATAATGGAGAAGACCCCGCAATAAGTATGAGTTACTGCGGGGTCTCAATTCGCTAGAAATTGCCTTTGCCCTGCGGTGACGCTTTTACCTCGCATCGATGATGCTTAGTAATGATCCAACCGGGGCGACATTTTCTAACTAAACCATTCCTACGCCTATGAATTGGTCGTGGCAAGGGGTTTTTAGAAAATATCTTGGATTGATACCTAGATGGCTTACAAAACCTCAACAATTACGTCGAGTCCCCATGGCGAACCGGCCTTGGTTGGCTTAACAATCTTTACGTCCAGCGCTACTTTTGCGGCCAGTTCTGCCAGTTGCTCAATCGTCTTTACTGACTTCCCTGCCTGAGCTAATGATCGAACCAGGCGACCCTTAGTTGCCTTGTTTGAGTGGCTAACAACCTTTGGCGCACCCGTTGGCATCTTCTGCATAATTCGCGGGACCACAACTTGATCGGCGATGTTCTTGTCAGTCGGACCAAGCTTCACGTAAATCCCAGATCTTAAATCGATTACAAACTCATCTTGCTCAGCAATCAACGAAGTGATCGAATCGCTCCAGAATTTTGTCAACGATCCAATCTTTGGAACAACTGTGTCCCCCGAGAGTCGATAAGCCGGAATACGATCAGTGACATTGATTAGTCCAAACAACGCAGATACAACAAAGTTCTCAGCTTCAAACTTTGCCTTGGCTTTAGCGCTAAGTGAGTCAATTTCAATCGCGTCATAAAGCACTCCGGTATACACCGACCAGACTGGACCAGTTGCTGCTGTTAAGAGTTTCTGATCGCGTTCGATTTCAAAATCTTGCTTCGCACTGATTGCCAGTGCGGCTCGAGCTTTAGCGGCTGGACCATTTGCCATGGCAACAACAGCTGAAACCAACTCTTGGCGCTGCTTTGTTAATTCCGGAAAGGAAAGTTTCTTGAAATCTAATCTTTGCTTTCCAGTTGCATCGGTTTTACCTTCCGACGGAGGTAGCAAAATCATGGTCATTGTTTATCGCTATGGACGAGAGATGATTCCAGAGCCACCCGCAAGATGGGTGTCCAGTGCTTCATTGGCTAACGCATCAGCATGCTTATTGTCTTCGCGAGGAATCCAAGTGTAGGTGACGTTTCCATAAGGCAGAATTTCGCGCGCTTCGATTGCCAGCTTTTGCATGTCAGGACTTTTAATCTTCCAGCGGCCAGACATTTGCTCAACAACTAACTTGCTATCCATTCGAACTTCAACCAAAGCCTCTGGATCAAGTTCTGCAATCGCAGTCAGGCCGGCAACCAGTCCGCTGTATTCCGCAACATTGTTCGTTGCGTGACCTAGAACTGCGGCACGCTCGGCAACCACTTCCCCAGTGTTGGCATTTCGAATCACAGTTCCATAGGAAGCATGACCTGGATTACCTCTGGACGCACCATCGGCTTCCATTACAAAGTGAGTCACAGACCCGACTCCGCAGTGCGAACTAAGATTCGGCGACATTGGTCGCAGCGGGCAATTGCATCAGCTGGCAGGTTACGAATCTGATCGATCTCTTGAGCATCAATCGTGATGTGACAACCCTGGCAAGCTCCGCGATGAATCAGTGCAGCGCCAACTCCGCCTTGATCTGCACGAATTTTGTCATAAAGCGATATCAAGTCCGCCGGCAATGCGCTAGCAATTTCAGTTCGTTGAGTCGTTACTGAATTGCTTTCAAAATCAATGTCAGCAAATAAGTCATCTCGAGTTTGGGAAACTGCTGCAAGCTTTTCAGTTGTTTCAATTTCACTTGCTTGTAAATCAGTTACTGCTTGCATGGCGTTTTCATATGCCTGCATGATTTCAAGTTCAATGTCTTCAAGTTCTGCCTGGCGTTTGGCTAAAGTGCCAATTTCATGTTGCAGACTCTCAAGTTCTTTTGCCGCGGAAACAGCACCAGAATCTAGACGTTCTTGATCGCGCTTGGCGCGAGTTACTACTTGCTCAACGTCCGCTTCGGCTTTTAATTGGTTCAGCTTGAGATCTGATGCTTCGGTTTGAGCCGCAACTAGACGCATCTTGATGGAACCAAGTTCAACTTCTAGGTCTTGAGCAGTGGTTATTTCTGGCAGTCCGGCTCGTTTGTGAGCAAGTTGCAAAAGCTTGGTGTCAAAGCCCTGCAATTCCAGCAATGCTTGTTGCTGTTCGGGGCTTGCAGTAACGGCCATTTTTTGCTCCCAGATTTGTTTAGTTATTCAACTAACAAAGCCAGACTACCTCTAATCGGTAGCGAGTCGAGAAAGATTAGGCAGCCAGGTCTCAACGTTCATGCCTGATGTTGAAAGCTGTTGCAGGCAAATTGAAAGTCATGAAGGAATTGAATTCCAGAGTTTGTGATTATCGAATCAACGGCTGTGCAGCTCATCAGTAAAGCGGCCACCTTCTGGGCCGTCCCAACCGATTCCAAAAATGCTGTCAACCAATTTCATCTGGTCAGTCTCTACCACCAGCCGCCGCAAGGCCATATCTACCGCACTCTTTTTTGTCGGCAAATTAAAGCGATTCATGACAATGGCTACAAGCTCGTCATCAATATCAATGTTGGTGCGACTCATAAACACGAAATATACCAAGTGCGTGGGATTTTTGACGGAAAAATACCCCCTTGCGGGGGTATTTCCATTGCAGTGGGCGCTAAGGGACTCGAACCCCTGACCCTCTCGGTGTAAACGAGATGCTCTAGCCAACTGAGCTAAGCGCCCTACGTGCTTCCCTACCTTATCTAAGGTTTGGAAAAGTTAGAAATCGAATGTGGGGGTTTGCAATGACCCCAGACCTTTTGGTGGAAATGAAAAATACCACGGCCGGTGAGTCTCGGGTCTACACCGGCCGTGGCATCTCAATTTCACACCTAGTCAGACAAGTCCGCATCTTTTAGCGAACTGTCCGAATTTAGAGGGCTGCTAGCGCCTGCTTGTATTCCTCGGTATTGCGAGCATCGCCTGGACCATTTACAACTGACCAGCGCAGGATTCCTGCCTTATCGATTACGAATGTGCCGCGCATTGAGAAACCGCGTGGCTCAAAGAATGAACCGTAAGCCTTGGAAACTTCACCATGTGGCCAGAAGTCAGAAAGCAGTGGGTAGTTCAAGTTTTCTTGTTCTGCAAAAA
>WLGZ01000004.1 GCA_009702945.1 Actinomycetota bacterium
CCGGAAGCGAGGCACGAAGTTCTTCAACCCATTCGCGAGATGGCGCGATAGGCAGCAAGTCAGGTTCTGGGAAGTATCGGTAATCTTCGGCATCTGACTTTGCGCGACCAGATGTTGAAATGCCAGTGTCTTCATGCCAGTGACGAGTTTCCTGCACAACGGTATCGCCAGCAGTAAGTCTGGCTGCGTGACGAGTTACTTCATAACGGACTGCACGTTCGACTGAACGAAGTGAGTTCACGTTCTTGGTTTCGGAGCGAGTACCTAATTTTGATTCTGGAGTTTCGCGAAGTGACAAGTTAACGTCACAGCGAAGTGAGCCTTGTTCCATCTTTACGTCAGAAACACCTAGGCCACGAAGGATGTCGCGAAGCGCCGCAACATATGCCTTGGCAACTTCTGGCGCATACTTGCCGGTACCCGTAATTGGCTTAGTGACAATTTCAATTAGCGGAATTCCAGCTCGGTTGTAATCAACGAGTGAGTAATCAGCGCCGTGAATACGACCAGTTGCACCACCAACGTGCGAATTCTTGCCGGTGTCTTCTTCCATATGAGCGCGCTCAATCGGAACCCGGAAAGTCTTGCGGCCTTCATCGGTGTCGATCTCAACGTCTAGGTAACCTTCGAATGCAATTGGTTCGTCGTATTGCGAAGTTTGGAAGTTCTTCGGCATATCTGGATAGAAGTAGTTCTTACGAGCAAAGCGACACCATTCAGCGATTTCACAGTTAAGTGCCAGGCCGATTCGAATAGCTGACTCAACACCGATTTTGTTAAGGGTTGGCAGTGCGCCAGGCAAACCTAAACAAACTGGACAGACATGAGTATTTGGTGGCGCGCCAAAAACAGTCGAGCAGCCACAGAACATCTTTGTGTTGGTACCAAGTTCAACGTGAACTTCCAAACCTAATACTGGATCAAACTTGGAGATTGCTTCGTCATAATTCATAGTTGCTTCAGCCATTACGCACCTGCCAACTCTGGAGCCATACCCAGGATTGGGCCACCCCACTTGGCAAGCAATTCACGTTCAATTGCTGCGCCAACGTTATAAAGGCGATCATCAGCCATAGCTGGAGCGATGATCTGCAATCCAACTGGCAGGTTGTCTTCTGGGGCAAGACCGATTGGAAGCGACATACCTGGCAAACCAGCCATGTTTACCGGAATCGTTGCAACGTCATTTAGGTACATAGCTAACGGATCATCTAGCTTCTCACCGATCTTGAATGCAGTGGTCGGAGCTGTTGGTGAGATCAATACATCGACCTTGGCAAATGCCGCATCGAAATCTTGCTTGATTAGAGTACGAACCTTTTGGGCCTGACCGTAGTAAGCGTCGTAGTAACCAGCTGAAAGTGCGTAAGTTCCCAAAATGATTCGGCGAATTACTTCAGATCCAAATCCTGCAGCACGAGTTTCGCTCATGACTTGCTCTACGGACTTCGTGCCATCGTCTCCGACGCGATTACCAAAGCGAATGCCGTCGAACTTGGCCAAGTTACTTGAAGCCTCACTTGGCAGAATCAAATAGTAAGCGGCCAGAGCGGCTGGGAAACTTGGGCAAGAAACTTCAACAACTTCTGCTCCCAAACTTTCGATTAGGGTAACACTTTCTTCAAATCGAGAGCGCACACCTGCTTGGTAACCTTCGCCACCAAGTTCTTTTACGATGCCAACTTTCATACCCTTGATGTCTGCGCGCTTTGCCGCTGCAATTACATCTGGCACTGGTGCATTGATTGAAGTCGCATCCATTGGATCGTGTCCGGCAATGACGCTGTGAAGCAGTGCAGTATCTAAAACGTTACGAGCACATGGACCAGCCTGATCCAACGAGGATGCAAGCGCAACAATTCCATAACGGCTAACACCACCGTAAGTTGGCTTCACGCCAACCGAACCAGTTACTGCTGCTGGCTGGCGAATTGAACCACCTGTGTCAGTTCCGATTGCAAGCGGCGCTTCAAACGAAGATACGCAAGCAGAGGATCCACCACCGGAACCACCTGGGATTCGTTCTAAATCCCAAGGATTGTGTGTTGGCCCAAATGCAGAGTGCTCTGTCGATGAACCCATTGCGAATTCATCCATGTTTGTCTTACCAAGAATTACAACTCCGGCTTCACGCAACTTTGTTACAACAGTTGCATCGTAAGGCGGAATCCAACCATCAAGCACTCTTGAACCACAGGTTGTAGGTAGTCCGTTAGTTGCCAAGATGTCCTTGAGACCAAGCGGTACTCCAGCAAGAACTGAAAGTTTGTCACCAGCTTTTACTTTTGCATCTACTGCAGCGGCACTAGCTAGTGCACCTTCAGTATCAACGTGTAAGAACGCGTGAACATCGCCATCAACTGCAGCAATTCGATCTAAGTGTGCCTGCGCAACTTCAACTGCCGAAACTTCTCCAGATGAAACTAATCCCGCAAGCTCTGAGGCATCTTTACGAATGAGGTCAGACATGTCTACTCCTCATCCAAAATACGTGGCACTCTAAAGCGTTCGTCTTCAACAGCAGGCGCGCCAGATAGTGCTTGCGCGGCAGTTAGCGAAACGCCTGGGATGTCTTCACGAAAAACATTGGTCATCGGAACTGGGTGGCTCATAGCTACAACATTTTCGGTATCAAGACTTGATACTTCCGCCACCGCATTCAAAATTGCGTCCAACTGCTTGGCATAGTGACCTAATTGATCAGCTGGGATATTGATGCGAGCCAGATTGGCTAAATGCGCCACATCTTCTTGGGAAATTCCGGACATGACTCAATTCTATTGGGAACTAGAGTTGCCCCAATCTCGCGCTAGTTCAAGCCCAAGTGTGCTTTGGCTGCATCAGGTCCATCGGCAAGCAAGATCTTGAATCCAGCTTCATCCAATATTGGACGTCCGAGTTCAACAGCTTTGGCTTCTTTAGAGCCAGCGCCTGGCCCGACAACCACGAAATCAGTGTTTTTCGAAACCGAACCTGAGGCCTTGCCACCGCGACTGGTGATTTCTTCGGCTGCGCCATCGCGTGTGAAGTCTTCGAGAGTTCCAGTAACCACAATGGTTAGTCCGGCCAGTGGCATTGGCCCAGATTCAACTTGAGTTTGCTCAAGTACTACGCCGGAGGCTTTCCATTTTTGAATGATGTCAAGATGCCAAGGCTCAGCAAACCACTGTGAGATTGAATCAGCAATTGTTTGGCCAATTCCTTCAACTCGAGCAAGTTGTTCTGCGGGAGCTTGTGCAATTTCATCCAGGCTATTGAATTCCCGTGTCAGGGCTTGCGCAGTTGGTGGTCCAATGTGGCGCATCGACAAAGCGCAGATAAATCGCCAAAGCGGTTTGGTCTTTGCTAATTCAAGCTGACTAAGAAGCAGCTTTGCATTTTCTGCTAACTCTCGATTAGCACCTTTAACAAAGAAATCACTTCGTTGCAGATCATCTGCGGTCAATGCAAACAGATCGCCTTCATCAGAAATTACTTTTTCTTCAAGCAAAGCGCGGGCTGCTTTTTCGCCAAGTCCTTCAATATCAAGAACGCTGCGCGAACCTAAATGTTCAAGCCTGCCGCGAAGTTGTGCTGGACAACTTCTGGTATTCAGGCACCTTAAATCTTTGTCATCTTCTTTTTCAGTCGCCAACTTGCTACCGCATTCAGGGCACTTAGTTGGCATCACGAATTCACGTTCACTGCCATCTCGCAGCTCAACAACTGGTCCTAGAATTTCTGGAATCACATCCCCGGCTTTACGTAAGAAGATCATGTCGCCAAGAAGTACGCCCTTGCGCTTTACCTCGTAGCCGTTATGCAAAGTTGCAAATGAAACCGTTGAACCAGCAACTAGTACTGGTTCAACTGCAGCCCGGGGTGTGATTCGTCCAGTACGACCAACTTGAACGCCAATGTCTATCAGTCGAGTCCGCACTACTGTCGGCGGATACTTAAATGCAATTGCCCAACGAGGTGCGCGTGCTGTGTAGCCAAGTTCTTGTTGTTCGTTAAGGCTGTCAATCTTGATAACTACGCCATCGATATCGTGCTCAATGTCATGACGATGCTCACCATGATGTTTGATGTAGTCCTTAACTTCCTTAATGGATTTCACAACTTTTACGCGATCTGAAGTTGGAAGTCCCCAGTTCTTAAGTAACTCGTAAGCATGCGACTGCGCGGAAATCTCTAAACCTTCGTGAGCTCCAATTCCATGCACGATCAATCCCAATCGAGACAGTGCACTCTTGGCACGCTCAAGTTGTTCTACATGTTTTGCAAGAGAAGCTGCTTGTTTGGAATCGGCAGATTTTCCTTCGGCTCGCTTACTTGCCTCAGCCACAGCCTCTAATCGATTATCAATTCGTTGACGCAGAGTTCCGGCGGCGGCATTTCGTGGATTGGCAAAAGCAGTACGGCTAGTCGCGGTTACTTCTAGATTGATTTGATCAAACTCAGCAAGTGAGAAATAAACCTCGCCTCTTACTTCAAGTAGTTCCGGGAACTTTGTGCCCTTCGCGGCTTTTAGCTTTCGCGGAATGCACGTTAGATACTCAAGGCTGGCAGTTACATTTTCACCGACGCTGCCACTGCCGCGAGTTGCAATTGTTTCGAGTTCACCGTTTCGGTATACGGCATTAATCGCCAGTCCATCGATCTTCAGTTCGCAAAGGAAATTGTGATCGCCTACTCGGGCAAACCAGGCATCCAACTCGGCATCATCGAAAACGTTGTCGAGACTCCACATCTTGGTTGGATGCTCAAATTCACCAAACTCTTCGGTAGCTTCCCCACCAACACTTTGAGTTGGAGAATCCGCACTTACTAGTTCCGGGTGATTGCCTTCGATTTCAACTAGCTCAGCAAAGTACTTGTCGTAATCCGCATCAGAAATGGTGGGCTTGTCATGGCTGTAATACTGAGTTCGAGCTTGTTCAATTAACTCAACAAGTTCATCTCGACGCTTGCGCACAGCGGCTGGAATGCTCACTGATCTACCTCCACTAATGCGCGCGAAACCTCACTTAATGATTCCATTCTCTCGCGAGCCTGTGACAGTGGCATGTCAATTAGGTCACATGGAGGCGATAAAACTATGTGGGAGTTCCAGTCTTCATCTGAATACCCGATTCGCCCACCAAGTCGTCGGACTCCAGCTACCGCTCGGGCTGTAGTTGATGGCTCGATACCAAGAATCACAAAGCCACCAGCTTCAATCTGTTCACCCAGGTAGTCAGTAGCCATATCCCCTACCAAGGCCACGTCATAAGAGATTGCGGAAAATCCGGATTGCCGAATTAAATCGAATGGGATCTCGTCAGCGCAACTATGCACAATTGTCGTTCCGGAATGTGCGCTGCGGACCGCTTTCAAAGTTTCGCCTACTGTTGCAGGTTCAACCGAAGCATACGCAGCCCAACCACTTTGAGTTGGGACTGAGCCACGCAAAACATCTCGCAGTAACGGTTCATCAAACTGCACTGCAATCCGTGCGCTTGGAAGTCTGCGAGCAACGTCAGCGACGTGACTCTCGACAGCGCTTGCCAAGGCTTGTGCCAGATCGGATACTGCGCCTAGATCGCGAAGTAGTTTCTCGCCCGAGCGAATTTCAACGCTTGCCGCAAGAGTCCAAGGTCCAACCACTTGGATTTTGAAGTCACCTTCATAACCTTCGTAGACCGCTTCAATTTCATCTAAGTCATTGCTCATGAAAGATGCAGCGCGCAACATATCTTTGCCGCGAGCACTAGTTAGCCGCCAGCCTGTTGGAACAGTCGAAACTGAAAAGTCACTTGCAATTTGAGATATCAATCCCATGGTTCGCCCGATCATCTCGGCTCCTGGGCCACGCTCGGGAAGTTCAGCTAAGTGCGGGAAGTCCGGACAAACATCTCGGATAGTTACCGCAACTTCATGAACATCAGTTCCTGGCCAGGCGCCAACGCCAGTTACGGTTGCAGGTTGCACTAAACAGATGCCGATCGACGCGAGCGAGAAACGGTCGCGCTTCCAATCACGCGAGTGCCGTCATACATAACTGCGGCTTGACCTGCAGCCAACCCACGTAAGTAATCGTCAAGTTGAATAGTTACTTGGTCGTCATCGCCAATGTGAAGGGTCGCTGGCAATGCATCACCATGTGCACGAATTTGAACATGAATGCGAGTGCCACTGGCTGGAATAGGGCCTGACCATCTTGGTTTAATCGTTTCAATCAAGTCGATATCTAGTAATACTGGCGGTCCCACCATGACAACGTTGTTCTTAACATCAACATCCACCACGTAGCGACGTTCACCATCACCAGTTGGATTGCCAAGTGCTAGACCGCGACGTTGGCCGACTGTAAATGCATGGGCACCCGCATGCGTTCCAACTTTGTTGCCAGTTTCGGCATCGACAACTTCGCCTGGCACAGATTCAATCTGACGGGAAAGCCAGCCTGCAGTGTCACCGTCAGGAATAAAGCAGATGTCATGGCTATCGGGCTTAGCTGCAACCAGAATTCCACGTCGATCCGCTTCAGCTCGAACTTCAACTTTTGTGCTGTCCCCTAGCGGGAACATAGAGTGCGCAATTTGTTCGGCAGTTAATACGCCAAGTACGTACGACTGATCCTTAAGTGGATCAATCGCGCGGTGAAGTTCTGGACCATTTTCGCCTTGGAAGATTTGAGCATAGTGTCCGGTAACAACTGCATCGAAGCCAAGTGCCATGGCACGCTCTAAGACGGCTTCAAACTTAATGCTTTCGTTGCAGCGCAAGCACGGGTTAGGTGTGCGACCGGCCGCATACTCAGAAATAAAGTCTTCAATGACTTTTTCTTGAAACTCTGAAGACAAATCCCAAACGTAAAACGGTGCGCCCAACATGTCCGCAGCGCGAAATGCATCATTTGAATCTTCGATTGTGCAGCAACCGCGAGCGCCAGTTCTATGAGATTGAGGATTTCTGGATAAGGCCAAATGAACAGCCGTCACATCATGTCCAGCATCTACTGCGCGGGCAGCCGCAACTGCGGAATCCACGCCACCTGAAAGTGCAGCTAATACGCGCATCAGGCACGCACCGGTGCAGTCGTTAACTTTGGAACTCCAGCGCGCTTTGCTCGCTCGATTGCACTTGGCAGAACCTCAATAAGTTTGTCGACATCGCTCTGAGTAGTTGTGCTGCCAAGTGAGAAACGTAATGTGCTGCGGGCGGCATCGTCGTCTGCACCCATGGCAAGCAAAACATGCGAAGGCTGTGGCACGCCTGCATTGCAAGCAGAACCTACGGAACATTCCACGCCTTGGGCGTCCAGCAACATCAGTAAAGAGTCACCCAGGCAGCCAGGGAAAATAAAGTGCGCGTTATTAACTAGGCGATCAACCTTTGAACCGGTGTAAATCGCATCAGGTGCAATTTGCATAACACGAGTAACCAAGTCATCGCGCAGCGCTGCTACTCGAGAAACGGTTTCAGATCGTCGCGCTGACGTAATTTCAAGCGCCGTTGCAAAACCAACGATGGCTGGTGCATCTAAAGTTCCGGATCTAACATCGCGTTCTTGACCGCCACCGTGAATTAAGGGCGTGACATGACAATCGCGACTAATGATCAACGCACCAATTCCATGCGGTCCACCAACTTTGTGTCCTGAGATACTCATTGCGCAAACGCCAAGTTCAGAAAAGTTAAGGTCTAACCAAGCCGGAGCTTGAACTGCGTCAGTGTGAAAGCGAATTCCAAATTCTCGAGTAACTGCAGTTAACGCAGCGATGTCGTTAATGGTTCCAACTTCGTTATTTCCCAGAATCACGCTGACCAAGCCAACATCGTTTGGATTATCACCAAGTGCGTCGCGAAGTGCTTCTGGTGTGATTTTTCCTTCGGCATCAGACTTGATCCAGGTAACTTCAAAACCTTCAGAATCGCCAAGCCAGCGAACTGGATCAAGAACGGCGTGATGTTCAGTACTACCGGCAACTACGCGAACTCGTCGCGGATCCTTATTTCTTTGGTCCCAAGCAATGCCCTTGACAGCAATGTTGTTGGCTTCGGTACCGCCAGCTGTGAACACAACTTCTGCTGAGCCGCACCCAACTGCACGTGCCACTCGTTCCCGGGATTCCTCAACGGCACGTCTGGCTTTTCGCCCAGAGGCATGCAGGGATGAAGGGTTGCCCGGCTCGCTGAGCAACTTCGTCATGGCCGCAACGGCCTCCGGAAGCATTGGGGTCGTCGCAGCGTTATCTAAATACGCCACTTACCTATTCTAGATGAGAACGGTAGGTCATGGATTTTTCAGTTTCGGGAAAAACCCACTATTTAGTGACTACTTACGGGCATTTACCCGAGCAGTTAAATCAGGAACTACTGAATGAAGGTCGCCAACAACACCGAAGTCAGCTAAATCAAAGATCGGTGCATCTGCATCTTTGTTAACGACAACAACAGTCTTTGAGGTTTGCATACCTGCGCGATGCTGAATCGCACCGGAAATTCCATTTGCAACATAAAGCTGAGGCGAAACAGTTTTGCCAGTCTGACCAACCTGGAATTGATGTGGATACCAACCAGCATCAGTAGCCGCGCGGGATGCGCCAACTGCTGCGCCTAGCGAATCTGCCAATGGTTCGATGACGCTTGCGAAACCTTCATCGCTACCAACACCACGGCCACCTGAAACCACAATTGCGGCTTCGGATAGATCTGGACGGCCACTCTTTTGAACTGAGACTCGATTAACAACTTTGGTTGCGCCAGCGGCAGCACTAACTTCTGCAGCTACATCTACGCGAGTTGCAGATCCACCTGATTGCACAGGTGCAATTGAGTTGGTACGAACTGTGATTACTGGAGTGCCCTTGGAAACTCTTGAGTGCACAATAGTTGCGCCACCAAATACGTTTTGAGTTGCAACGACGTCAGCAGAAACTGCAACTGCATCGGTGATCACACCAGAGTCAATTGCAACTGCCAAGCGGCCCGCGATTTCCTTGCCGTCTGCGGAAGATGGAATCAAAACTGCAGCCGGTGACTTCTCAGCAACAAGCTTTGCCAATACATCAACAGTTGGAACTACAACGTGATCCAAGAATGCTTGACCGTCTGCGACATAAACTGTCTTTGCGCCATGATCACCAAGAGTTGCTATTGCAGCATCTGCGCCAGGTCCAACAAAGACTGCACTTGGTTCGCCAATTCCGGCAGCCATTGCTAGCAGCTCAAGAGATACTTTCTTGATGTTGCCTTCAGAGTGCTCGATAAGTACTAATACTTCAGACATGGATGCTCCTAGATAAATTTCTGGGTGACGAGGAATTCTTCGATTTTTTCTGCGCCATTACCTTCGTCGGTAATGACAGTGCCCTTTGCCTTAGCTGGACGTTCTGCGAAGTCTTTTACTTCACTCCAAGCATTTGCAAGGCCGACAGTTGCTGCGTCTAAGCCAATGTCAGCAAGACTCAAGGTTTCCATCGGTGCCTTCTTGGCAGCCATGATGTTCTTGAAAGATGGGTAACGAGGCTCATTTGTTTTTTCAACTACTGAAACAACGGCTGGCAGGCTGGACTGAACTTCGTCGTAACCGTAATCGGTAACGCGGTGGATTGTCAGGTTTGAACCGCTTACTTCAACCTTGTTTGCAAATGTCATTTGTGGCAAACCAAGACGAGCGGAAACCATCGCTGGCACAACGCTCATGCGAGCATCGGTTGATTCAGAGCCAAACATAATCAAATCAAAGCCACGGCCTTCAAGAGCTTTGGCAAGCACAAGTGATGTTGCAAGTGCGTCAGAACCGTGTAGCGCTGGGTCGCTGATATGAATTCCTGCGTGAGCACCCATTGAGATAGCTTTGCGAACGCTGTCCGCTGCTTCATCTGGTCCCATGGAAAGAATGGTTACTTCGCCTTCGCCGGCTTCAACAATTCGCAGGGCTTCTTCAACTGCGTACTCATCGAGTTCGTTAACTACTCGGTCAGCCGCGGCGCGATCCAAAGTGCTGTCAGATGCAGTCAACTTCTTTTCCGCCCAGCTATCTGGAACCTGCTTTACGCAAACACAAATCTTCATGCCAACTCCTTTAGCGCCCAGACGAAGTTTTAATCCACTTCCTAAATCCACAATTTAGGTGGCTTCAAGATTGGATCCAATCCGTCACTAACAATCCTAATCGCTTATTTCAAAGGCGCTAGTTCAGGGTTGGCCTGAGTAGCAAGCCAAGCTAACTAGGAGAAATCTGCCTTACCTGGGCCATTTTCGACGAAGGACTTCATGCCTACCTTTTGGTCATTGGTATCGAACTGGCCAGCAAACAGCCCCTGCTCCATAACCAAACCATCAGCCAATAGCTGCTCGCCACCTTTATCGATACCGCGCTTGGCAGCCTTCATGGCAGTGACTGGACCAGTTGCGTAAAGGTTTGCTAGTTCCATAGCTCGCTTAAGAACGTCGCTTGAATCGACAACTTCATTTACCAGTCCAAGAGTTAGTGCCTCGTCTGCATTTACGCGACGACCAGTGAAGATCAAATCTTTTGCTCGGGATGGACCAATTAGTCGAGCCAGGCGCTGCGTGCCGCCGCCGCCAGGAATGATGCCAAGCAAAATTTCTGGTTGACCCATAACGGCATTTGATGCCGCAATTCTAAAGTCGCAACTTAGGGCAAGTTCCAAGCCGCCACCAAGTGCATAGCCTGTGATCGCAGCAATAGTTGGAACTGGAATGTCACCAACAGCGTTAAAGCAAGCTTGAAGTCCAGGGGTTTCTTGTCTGGCAACTTCGCCATCCCAATCAATCATTTCTTTAATGTCAGCACCAGCTGCAAAAGTTCGTTCGCCACCATAGATAACAACGGCACGAACTTCATCGGTACTTGAAACCTCAAGTGCAACAGCTTTGATTTCTTCCTGCATGGCACGATTTAGCACGTTCATCTTTGGACGGTCTAAGTAAATAACTGCAATACGCTCTTGGCGTTCAACTCTGATGAATTCCGACACGTTATTAGCCTATCTACCGATTGAGAGTCAACAAAACTTAAAGGATGAATCTAAAAAAGCGCGTTAGTTAGTGCGATTCTTGCCTTAACTACGGCAGGATCTGCTGGACCTGCAATTTCAAAAAGTTCCAATACTCGTTCGCGAGTTTGATCCCGCTCAGTTCCGGTTACGTTCTTGAGGTGTTCAATTAGTAACGCAAATGCATCTGCAAACTCGCCCATCAAAAAAGTTGAATCGGCAGCGCGCAATACCGAATCAGTTTCTAGTGTCATGGTTTCAACATCTGCAGCTAAATCACGACCATCAGTGCGCTGCAAGAGATTTACATTGAGCAAACCAATTTTTGCAATTGCATCACCTGGAGTGACAGACAGGATTTCTTTGTAGGCTTCGGCTGCTTTAGCCCAGTCTCCGGCCTCAAGGGCTGCTTCGGCGGCATCAAATCTTGGATCGCTTGGTGGCTGCAAAGTTTGATTTTGGCTTTGTGATTCATCTGCTGTGCCATCAGCCAATCCAACGCGTCCAGTAATGCCTGCTTTTTCAGCTTCAGCGAGCACTGCTTCTAATACTTGGCGAACTTGTGATTCGGGCATGGCGCCTTGAAACATCGGAGCTACCTGCCCACCGATAACGACATAAACCGTTGGAATCGATTGCACCTGGAAAGCTGCAGCAATTTGTTGTTCGGCATCAACATCAACTTTTGCCAGGATCCAGCGACCATCATATTCAAGGGCAAGTTTTTCAAGGATTGGCGAAAGTTGTTTACATGGTTCACACCAGGTGGCCCAAAGGTCAACAACGACTGGAACAGTCATCGACTGAGTTATTACATCTGCTTCAAAGCTTGAGGTGGTCACATCAATGATCAAGTTACTTGCAACTGGATCGGCTGCCCGTTGCGCCGCAGCCTGCGCCGCTTTTGCTTGTGCTTCTCGCGCTGCAGCTACCGCGCCAAGATCAATGGCGCCTTGCAAGTTCATGTTGGACTGATTCACGCCTCTATTGTGGCGCATCTATAGTTCCTGGGACTAACTCAAGTCCCGCAAAATCTCTTTGACGGCTGATTCGGTTGAGATTTCGCCACTTGCTACTTGGGCACTTAGCGAATTCAAAGCTGCTGCATTGACGTCCATTAGTTCAGTAATCGAATCCAAGACGGCGCGACGAAGGTTTAGTTTGGCTCGTTCAACCGAACGCAATGCGCGATCGCCCGACGCCACTGCCCAGTCGTGATGTTTTGAAATTGCCAGAACTAAATCTGCTAGACCTTGACCGGTTGTTGCAGTCGTAGTGACAATCTCTGGAGTCCAAGATGCTTGGCTGTTTGAACCAAGTCCGATCATGGAACGTAGTTCCCGAACAACACCTTCGGCACCATCACGATCTGCCTTATTCACGACGTAGATATCAGCAATTTCTAGAATTCCTGCTTTTGCAGCTTGCACTCCATCACCTGCGCCAGGGGCCAAAACCAAAACCACGGTGTCCACTGCATTTACAACATCAACTTCGGACTGACCAACACCAACGGTTTCAACAATGATGACGTCAAACCCAACTGCGTCCAAGACTTTTGCAGCAGCCTGGGTTGCGCTCGATAGTCCGCCAAGTTGGCCGCGAGATGACATTGATCGAATGAACACGCCTTCGTCTAACGCATGTTCTTGCATTCGAATGCGATCACCAAGAAGTGCGCCACCAGTAACTGGTGAGGAAGGATCAACGGCTAAAACTGCTACGCGTAAACCTTTGCTTCGATATTCAGAAATCAATGCGCCAGTTGTTGTTGACTTACCAACTCCTGGAGGCCCGGTTACTCCAATAAGTAAGGCGGATTCCGAATCAGGCAAACCAGAAAGCAATTCACTTAACTCAGGTGTGCCATCTTCAATCACGCTAAGTGCCTTACCCAAGGCGCGCACGTCTCCTGAGACTGCTGCTTCAAGTAAGGAGTGCATTTGAAATTAACCTATGGGACTCTGATGATTAGTGCGTCGCCTTGACCGCCGCCGCCGCATAACGCAGCAGCGCCGGTACCACCACCACGGCGTTTCAATTCATTTGCCAAGTGCAGAACAATTCGGGCGCCTGACATTCCGATGGGATGTCCAAGAGCAATTGCGCCACCGTTTACGTTTACTTTGGAGTCATCGATTCCAAGTTGATCCATGCTCACAAGTGCAACTGATGCAAAAGCTTCGTTCATTTCATAAAGATCTAAACCAGCAGGATCTAGTCCGGCTTTTTGAGCTGCCTTCTTGATTGCGCGCGCTGGCTGGGCAACTAACGATGCGTCCGGTCCAGCCACCATTCCATGAGCCAAAATTTCAGCCAGAACCATTAATCCAAGTTCGGCAGCTTTCTTTTCGCTCATTACGATTACTGCTGCTGCGCCATCACTAATTTGTGAAGAAGAACCTGCAGTGATTGTTCCGTTTGGATCAAACGCTGGGCGTAGTTTGCCTAATGAATCAGCTGTGGTTTCAGATCTAATGCCTTCATCTGTTGCAAACAGAATTGGGTCGCCTTTACGTTGTGGGATTGAAACTGGAACAATCTCGTCAGCAAAAAGACCGGCAGCGTGCGCAGCTGCAGCTCTTTGATGTGACTTCGCCGAGAATTCATCTTGACGCTCCCGCGAGATTTTTTCGGCAGCAGTGTATTTATCAGTTGCTTCACCCATACCAAGTTGATCGATCGCACAGTAGAGGCCATCGAATGCCATGGTGTCTTTAAGTGTCCAGTCGCCATACTTAACACCTTCGCGACTTCCAACTAGTACGTGCGGAGCATTTGTCATACTTTCCATGCCACCTGCAATCACAACATCTGCTTCGCCGGAACGAATTAGTTGATCTGCCATTGCGATTGCATTAATTCCTGACAGGCAAACTTTGTTTACGCTGATGGCTGGAACATCAAGTCCAATTCCAGCCTTAATTGCTGCTTGGCGTGCCGGCATCTGGCCAGCTCCAGCCTGCAAAACATGTCCCATGATTACGTAATCAACATCTGATGCAGATACGCCAGATTTTTCCAAAGCCCCGCGAATTGCAGTAGCTCCAAGTTCAACAGCAGAGACATCTTTTAGAGAACCAAGCAATCGACCGATTCCGGTACGAGCTCCACCAACAATGACGGACATTAAAGGCCTTTCCGATCAGCAAAAGTGCGAGAAATTGCGCGTGATGTGCAAAATCCCTTACTGTCACCTTAGCGATGTTCTTGGACTTAGCAGGAATCCGCCCAATGATTGCGAGGATTGCAATGGTCAACTTAAGTGCCGCACTAGGCGGAACGCTGTTAGGAATCGATCATGTTGGGCTTGCTGTTAGAGACCTAGATGAGGCCATCGCACGTTGGTCCCAGACTTTCGGCTTAGAAGTTTCGCACCGAGAAATAAACGAATCTCAAGGTATTGAAGAAGCCATGCTCGATTTAGCTGATGGAACTCGTTTGCAGTTGTTGGCTCCCCTAAATCCTGAATCAACAATCGCAAAATTTCTTGAGCGCAGTGGTGAAGGAATGCAACAGCTGGCATTTCGAGTTACCAACATCGATGAAGCAATGGCAAATGTTTTAAGCGCTGGGATGCGATTGATTTATCCAGAGTCACGAATTGGCACTGCTGGATCACTAATTAACTTTGTGCATCCAAAAGACGTTGGCGGAGTTCTTGTTGAACTAGTCCAGCCAGTTGATCACTAACGCAAAGAATTATTCAGACTTGTTCAACAAGTCGTTCCAGCGCGTCATTTCGCCATCCCAAGTCCAACTCAGTTCTGGCATTTCCGGAAGTATTCGATTTAATGCTTCATTCCAGGCAATCCGCACAAACTTTTCACCAACCCATAAGTGTCGACATTCTGGGATCGCAACAACATCACACTGCGGAACGATTGAAAACTTTTCGATTGCTTCAGGTGGTTTTAAGTAATCATCTAGTTCTGGAACCAATGCCGTAAGGGGGCGACCAGAATCAGCCCAAGACTTTAGATGTTCTTCAGTACTCCACATCAAAGGTGGACTAAACAAAACTGCACCCTGAACTGGATCAACGTTGCCATGCATCAAAGTGACATCTGTTCCAAATGACCAACCGACTAGCCAGATGTTTTCTAACCCACGCGACTGGGCAAAATTCAAGGCAGCTTTGAAATCTAAGCCTTCTAAAGCGCCTTGGTCATATTCACCTTCACTGGTTCCGGCTGCGCTGGTAGTTCCTCTAGTGTTCCATCGCAAGATTGCAACGTCAGCTAAGGCTGGAAGTCGCCAAGCAGCTTTCTTAAACAGGTGACTATCCATCATTCCGCCACCAGTTGGATTTGGATGAAGTAACAAAATTGTGGCCCTTGGTTTTTCCGAATCGGGCAGCGCTAACTCCCCGACTAATCGCAGGTTGTCTTCAGTTACTAGCGTTATGGGTTCGCGCTTTGCCGGAAGCACGCTATTTGAAACTATTTCAGCCATCAGAATTTCCTCGGCGTTCTACGTTTCCAACAAGCCGTGTGCCAATGTCGTCGTTCGTCAGCCGAGTAGTCCATATTCCAAGCAACGATGTGTGCCGTGCCAGGCTGGATGTCACCTTGGCAACCAGGGCAGCGATAAACCTTCACAGAAGTTTCGCCAGTAAGTGAAGTTACTTGCCATTCACCATCAGCATGGTTTTCGGTGCGACCAAAACTGCCAAGTTTGAGCTCAGGTGGCTCTTGATTTGGCTCTCTTCGGTTTCGGCGCCCCATGGTGCAATTCTAAGTTCAAATCTAAAGGTGTTAGAACGGCAACGGTTGATAAGCAGCAATTCCAGTTCGTTGCGCAAGTTCGGCTTGTCCAGCTCTGACCTTTTCGATGCCGATACTTTCGATTACCTCAAATGGTCCCTTAGGTAAGCCACAACCCAGCTTCATTCCAGAATCAATGTCAGTCTTTGATGCGTAGCCTGTGGCTTCCATCGCAATGCAGTCGCCAAGGTATGCCATCAACAGATCATTGTGTACTTGGTTCTTTATCGCTTCGTTTGGATCCGTTGGAGCATCAAGTCTTTCGGAGTAGTCATAAAAACCGGATCCAGTTTTGCGACCCTTGGCTCCTGCAGAAACCAAGCTGACCATTCCAGCAGCGGGTTCATCAATTTCTAACTTGGTATCGGCGTGAATTGTCTTCAAGATTTCAACACAGGTATCGATACCGATTAGATCCAAGAGTTCACATGGTCCCATTGGGTAGCCAGAAAGCTCACGCATTGCCGCGTCCATCTGTTCTTTTGTTGCCTGGCCGGCATCAAGAATCTGGACCGCATGATTCAAGTAACGAAGTAGAAGTTTGTTAACAATGAATCCTGGTTGGTCAGAAATCTGGGCTAGGTGTTTTCCAAGGGAATTTCCAAGTTCAACTATTTTCCCAACAACATGAGCGTCTGAATGCGCAGTTGAAATCACTTCAACAAACTTTTGAACAGGTGCTGGATTAAAGAAATGCATTCCGATTACTTTTTCTGGACGCGTTGTGGCATTTGCAATCTCAGTAACAGACAAACTTGAAGTATTTGTTGCCAGGATGCCTGATGGTTTCACAGCTGCATCCAACTTAGAGAAGATCTCAACCTTTAGCGAAAGAATTTCTGGTGCCGCTTCAATTACAAGATCGCAATCAGCAAGCAGTTCAAAGTCTTCGCCGAATGAAACTCGCGCGGTAATTTCATCGCTTTGTTCTTGGCTCAACTTCCCTTTTGAGGCTGCCCTAGCTAGTGACTTAGCAAGATTGGATTTACCAGCATCAACTGCAGCAGCCGACTCAGCAACGCCAACTACTTGATAACCAGCTCGAGCGAAAACTTCGACAATGCCAGCCCCCATAATTCCCAGACCAACAACACCAATTTGCGAAAAACTCATGTGGCTAGTCTGGCAGACATCAGAAAATGCCAGTAGTTGGCCAGACTTTACTCTGCAGTAACGGGCAAGTTGCGACAGACTTAAGACGTGCCAGCCTGGAGTTCGTATTCATATTTCTTTGGACCACTCGTGGCATTTTCTGGCCTTGGCATCATGGTTTTGATTCTGCGTTGGGCTTTTGCCCGAGGTGGCTCGGTGGTTGAACGAACACCGAAATCTGGCAATCCTGATGAATACGGAATGTTGGTACCAATAGCGTCGCCTAGCAATTACATAGAAGGCGAAGTTTTGAGGCGCTCCCTAGTTGATGCTGGACTTCGAGCGAGCTTGGCACAAACCAATGATGGCCCAAGGATTATGGTCTGGCCTAAAGATGTTGAAGTTGCGAAACAAGTTCTTAAGAAAGCTGCGGGCTAGTCTCACGAATAATGTTGGCGCCAAGTTTGCTCAACTGTTTTTCAAAGTCCACATACCCACGATCAATATGGTCAATGGCGTGAACCGTAGTTTCACCATCCGCAACCAAGCCAGCTAAAACTAAGCCGGCTCCAGCTCTGATGTCTGTGGCTTCTACTGGAGCTCCGGACAATTGGGAACGGCCTCTAATAAGTGCGTGATGACCATCAGTTCGAACTTCAGCGCCAAGTCGAGTCAGTTCCTGCACAAATCTGAAACGTGCTTCGAACAAATTTTCGGTAACCATCGCAGAACCTTCGGCTATTGAATTCAAAGCGATGAATTGTGGTTGTAGGTCAGTTGGGAATCCTGGATACGGAAGCGTAACAACATCGATTGCAGTAGGACGCTTATTCATCTGGACTCTAAATCCATCATTAGTGATTTCTACTTCAGCGCCAGCTGTTACCAACTTCTCAAGTGCTATCGAAAGGTGCTCGCTATTTGCATTGCGCACTGTGATATCTCCACCAGTAATTACAGCGGCCACGGCCCAAGTTCCTGCAACAATTCGATCTGCAACAGTGGTGTGTTCGACCGCTTTCAAAGTCGAGACCCCGGTGATCGTTAGTAGTGAGGTACCAACACCATCAATTTGAGCGCCCATGGCTAACAACATGTTGCAGATGTCAACGATTTCTGGCTCGCGTGCAGCATTATCAATTACAGTCACGCCATTTGCAGTGACTGCTGCCATCAACAAAGTTTCGGTAGCTCCAACACTTGGAAAATCTAGGTAGACATGAGTGCCAACAAGACCACCATCTGGGGCATGAACAACGAGGTAGCCATGTTCATTGGTGACAGTCGCGCCCATTCGCTCTAAACCTGCGGTGTGCATATCAAGTCCGCGTGATCCGATTGCATCACCTCCTGGCAAAGCAACATCGGCTGCGCCAGTTCTGGCGACAAGTGGTCCAAGAACTGCAATTGATGCTCGCATGCGTCGGACTAAGTCGTAATCGGCTCGATGCTCGATGGTGGCGGGTACGTCAATTTCAACAGTCTCAGTTTCTGCGCTGTAGCTAACTGAACAACCAAGTCGGCGAAGCAACTCAGCCATGATCGTGACATCGAGAATATTTGGCACAGCGCGAATTGTCGTTTTTCCAGGAGCGAGCAAAGCAACAGCCATAAGTTTTAAGCTGCTGTTTTTGGCGCCAGTGATATGCACCTCGCCAACTAGGCGGGCGCCCCCTTGAATCCGAAAAACATCCACGATTAAGCAGAATAACGTGCTTTTGCCGATTTAATTTCTAACTCAAGAAAAGGCAGATAAACCCAATGCGCCCTAGGCTTAGGGCATGGTCAATTTAACAAGAATTTACACTCGCACTGGCGACGACGGCACAACCAATCTTGGCGACATGAGTCGTACTGGAAAGAATGATCCTCGCCTTAAGGCTTATGCCGACGTTGATGAAGCCAACAGTTCGATTGGCCTTGCAGTTGCGGCGGGCGAACTTAGAAGCGACATTGTTGACCTGTTAACCATGATTCAAAATGAATTGTTTGATGTTGGCGCAGACCTTTGTACGCCGGTGATTGATAATCCCCCATACGAGCCACTTCGCGTAACTCAAGAGTACATCGAGCGCCTTGAAGCTGCCTGCGATAAGTACAACGAAGAAGTTGAAGCACTTCGATCCTTTATTTTGCCTGGTGGAACTGTTGGCGCAGCTTACCTACACGTAGCTCGCACCGTTACTCGACGAGCCGAACGCAGCACCTGGGGTGCACTTGATATGTATCACGGTGGTATGAATGTACTGGCGGCAAACTACTTAAATCGACTTTCAGATTTGCTGTTTATTCTTTCCCGCGTTGCTAATAAGGAAGTTGGCGACGTTCTTTGGAAACCAGGCAGTACTCGATAGTTCAAGAACCAAAACGAACGGCCCACCAATAATTGGTGGGCCGTTCGTTTACCCGAGAGAAGTGATCAAGATTTCTTACTGAATTGAAGTAGAGCTCGATGCACTAGGAGTTGGAGTGGCTGTCATGCCACCCTTGCCGCGCATACCTGGCTGTGACCCATCGGCACAAAGTCCATCAGCGCCAACTTCAACATCAACTCCAGTTGCATCGTGACAGTGTGGAGTGGTTGGAGGCAGATCAGTTCCACCTTGCGGTGCACCTGGCATCATGCCCGGTTGGCCTTGGCCTTGATGGTGACCTTTACCCTTATGGTCGCCATCCATTCCACGACCATGATCACCGTTCATGCCTTGACCATCTTGACCGGGTCCACCTTGTCCGGGTCCACCTTGTCCGGGTGCCATTTGTCCCATGGCTGCAGCCGGTTGGAAATCTGGACCGCTGTGATTGCCAATTGAGAAACCAATCAGTCCAGATAAAAGCGCGGCACTCGCCAACGCTGCACCAGGAATGATCCATTTTTTGCGCGAGGAAGTATTTGCTTGTGTAGTTGTTTCAGGTGCGAAGAATGAATCAGCTGCGTTGCTGTTTTCATTGGAATCTTCGGCTATCGGGGTATTGTCCTCAGTCATGAGTTCAAACCTTTCAGTTGTGGGTAGTCCGTCCGACTATCCCGCTTAACAATTCCTAAGGTACGGATCCGATGTGAGCAGACCGATCGAGAAACATTTGGATTGTGTTAAGTCGAAAAACCAATAAGTTGGGCACTACCCCACTAATTTAGCCATTTTCTCTAATGCAGCCATTAACTTACTGTGAAAGTCATCGCCATCGATGGACCAAGCAACATATCCATTTGGCTCAACACCATTGCGAAGTCGAGTATCCGTAACTGTCATACCGAGCGTTA
>WLGZ01000040.1 GCA_009702945.1 Actinomycetota bacterium
ATTAATCTTGCAATGCTCTGGGTTGGCACATTTGATTTGGCAAGTGATCCCAATGCCGAAAGCACTTCATCTACCCGAGCTTCATCACCTTGTTG
The DNA here is from genome assembly GCA_009702945.1 of Actinomycetota bacterium. GTDB lineage: Bacteria > Actinomycetota > Actinomycetes > S36-B12 > UBA5976 > UBA5976. The sequence goes on from WLGZ01000040.1 coordinate 96, forward strand.
ATTTTCAAATACCGCTCGCAAAACTTGATTAGTTCTCGACATGAACTCCTCGGTGGTTTCGAATTGCGATTTAACCATCGCATAACCGGCAGCATCTCCCCCAGTTAGAACAGCGCTGCCAGGCCGAACGTACTGCGCGGCTTCGCCGGATTCGCTCACTCGGTAAAGATTCTGCGAATCAATGGTGATTCCACCAACGCCATCAACTAACCCAGCCAAAGCTAGGCGCTGCAAAAGTATTGAACCATCAATTGGAATTCCCAGTGCTCCTGAGATTGCTTGGTCAACGCCATCGAAAGAGCCTTGCAATCCAGCATCACTGATTGGAACAAAGCCCTGACCGGGCGGCACGATCAATGTGGCTGGATCGATGTTCACTATCGAGAATTTTGTGCCATCACTTGATTGTTTTAGGACCGTTACCGAAACAATCTTTTGCTGCGAATCAATTAAGGCAATCAATAAATTGTTGATGTCGGTTGCAGGATCTGAGGTTGGACTAACAGATGGACTCGCCGTTATCTCGGCTGGTAGCGGCGCAGCTTGGCCATCACCTCGAAGTACAAATACTCCAGTTAGCAAGGCAACTGCCAGGGTTGAACTCATTAACCATTTCAAAAATGATGGAATTCGATTCACGCTTGATACAGACCTTGATCTGAAATGTATTGGCTGACGTTCTTTGGAACTAGGTATTTGGTGTCTAACCCGTTTGTGAATCGGTCACGAAGCTCAGTTGCAGAAATTCGAACTTCTGGCATGTCTACAGAGACAAAATCAAAAGGCACCGAATCATTTTGCCCAACACGATTGACGGCGACAATTGTTACTTCACTTACGAATGCTTCCCATTCGTGCCAGCTTGGAATTCCACTAAGCGCATCGGAGCCTACGATCCACAAAAGTTCATCGCTTGGATTCAGCCGCTTCCATTCACGTACGGTATCCACGGCATACGTTGGACCGCTTCGAGAAATCTCTAGATCGCTAACTTGAAACCGAGGGTCATTTTCGGTCGCTAGTTTTACCATTTCCAACCGTTGTTGACCTGTGCTCAGATCACGATCTCGCTTTTGCCATGGATCGCCTGCCGGGATAAAAACTACTGAATCAAGATTTAAGGCTTCATAAACTGAACTGGCAGCAATTAGATGTCCGATATGTATTGGGTCAAAAGTCCCGCCCAATATGCCAACCCTCATGACTACAAGAATACTTGCAACTAGTGTGGAGTTAATCTCCCAGCCAGAAGGGTTAATTGCCTTGGAACACATTGATCATGTTGTGATTGGTGCTGGCGCAATGGGTAGCGCTACCGCTTGGCAGCTTGCCCAGCAAGGTAAAGATGTGGCTCTCATTGAGCAGTTTGGGATCGCTCACGATAAAGGTAGTTCGCATGGCGGGACGCGGATTTTTCGGCTTTCATATCGCACTCCCCTTTACACAGATTTAGCGGCCAGAGCACTTCCAGACTGGCGAGAGTTGGAAGCAGATTCTGGCGAGCACTTACTTGAACTAAATGGCCAACTTGATCATGGTTACAAAGAAGCAATCGATGAGATTGCCGCCAGCCTTGATCGACTTGGTCGCAGTTACGAGCGCATGGACGCGGCGGAAGCTCATAGTCGCTGGCCGGGAATGAATTTTGAAGACCACGTTCTTTATAGCCCTGATGGTGGTCGCTGTTTTGCAGACAAGACAGTATCGACACTAATTCGGCGAACCCAAGAACTTGGCGGGCAGGTTCATTTGAATACCCGCGTGCTTTCGATAAAACTGGATGGCGATTATGCGATTGTTGAAACTGAATCAAAAACTTGGCGAACTCCATCGTTGGTTGTTGCAGCCGGTGGTTGGGTTGAAAAACTCGTCGGTCACCTTGTTGATCTTCCAGACTTAATTGTTGACGCTGGCCAACCAGCACACTTTCAACCAATCGCTGGCCTTGAGTCAGAGTCATTGTGGCCAAGTTTCTTGCATCACGGCGCTAACGGTCGAGGTGGCTCACCACTTGAAGCCAGTGCGTACGGACTTTACACACCTGGTGAAGGATTCAAGGTGGGAACTTGGAGTGACCGCAAGGCAATTGATCCGGATAACCGTGATTTCGAAATTAGCCAGAAGCATTTAACTGAAATGAAGGAATACGTAGCGCACTGGTTCCCTGGTCTAAATCTTGATACTGCAACTGCAACAACATGTTTGTTCACAAATACACCAGAAGAAGACTTCATTTTGGATCGACGTGGGCCAATTACAGTTTGCTCACCTTGCTCAGGTCATGGATTTAAGTTTGTTCCAACTATCGGCAAGATAACTGCTGAATTAGCTCTAGGTGGAAAACAAACTACGCCGCAATGGCAACTACCTAGCTAGTGACGAGTATGTCCGTCTCCGACAACAACATAAGTTGAAGTTGTCAGCTCTTGCAGTCCCATCGGACCTCGGGCATGAAGCTTCTGAGTCGAAATCCCAATCTCAGCACCAAAGCCAAACTCGCCCCCATCAGTAAATCGGGTTGAGGCATTCACCATCACCACTGCTGAATCTAGTTCTGAAGTAAATCTAGAAATTGCAACCTCATCGGTAGCAACGATCGCTTCAGTATGACCCGTAGACCATTTCTGAATGTGACTTAGAGCATCATCTATGTCAGATACAACTCTGGCAGCAATATCAAGCGAGTAATACTCATCTGACCAATCTGAATCTGTAGCCTGCTTGAAAGCGGTACCGGCCTGCGCTGCGTATTCGGCTACTGAATCATCGCCGTGAATAGTGACCCCTTCAGCTTTGAACGCTTGCATTAATTCTGGGATGAACTCATCAGCTATCTCGCTATGGATCAGAATCGTTTCAGCTGCATTGCAAACACTCACCCGCTGCACCTTTGAATTGATTGCGATAGATATAGCCTTGGCAAAATCAGCTGACTTATCGATATAAACATGGCAGTTGCCAACACCGGTTTCAATCACTGGAACTATTGATTCGGTTACGACGCGTTCGATTAAGGCACTTCCCCCACGCGGAATCACAACGTCAATCAGTCCCCTGGCTTGCAATAACTCAGCAACGGACTCATGCGATTCGGCCGAAACTATTTGAATTGCGTCCGCTGGCACTTGAGACTTGGAAAGTGCTGCGCGCATAATCTCAACAAGTTTTGTGTTTGTGTTTACTGCTGATGCCGACCCACGAAGCAATGCACAGTTTCCACTCTTTAGCGTCAGTCCTGCGGTATCTACTGTGACATTAGGTCGGGCTTCGTAGATGACTGCAACCACTCCGAATGGGACTCGGCGCTGTGTTATGTGTATTCCTGACGGAACATCAAATTCTCGGATAGTCTCGCCAACTGGATCAGGAAGTTTTGAAATGTCTTTGAGGCCGTCAGCCAATGACTGGATTCGCACTTGATCTAAAGTGAGACGATCAATGATTGCTGCATCTATGTTTGCAGCCGTTGCTGATTGCACATCTAGCTTATTTGCGGCAATGATCGCGGTGGTGTTATCAAGAAGCGCTTGAGCCATCAAGTTAAGTGCGGCATCTTTTTGGGCGCGAGTGCAATTTGCCAATAATCTGGCTGCCACTCGTGCAGCCTTCGCTAGCCCTACGACTTCAGTCTTTGCAGCACTCATCACAAGACCACCATGTCATCCCTATGAATGATTTCACGATCAAATCCGGTACCAAATTCTTGCAGTAAGTCCGCAGTTCGCTTTCCGATCATTCCTGGTAGTTCATCTGAGTCGAATGACACAATGCCTCGGGCAAGAACCTTGCCAGTCGGATCGCAAACATCAACCGGATCACCTGCAGAAAACATGCCTTGAATGGAAACAACGCCGGCGGGTAGCAAGGAAAGTCGCTTGTCTACAACTGCAGTTACGGCACCCGCATCAATAACAATGGATCCTTGCGATGTTGTCGCATAAGTCAACCAAAGCAAGCGCGTTGGAATCTTGGACTCGGCAGCCGTGAATAGAGTTCCGACTTCAGATCCGGCAAGCACAGATTCTGCCAGATCTGCAGAGGTAACGATGGTAGGAATACCTGCGGCAGTTGCGATTCGGGCAGCTTCTACTTTCGTTGTCATTCCACCCAGTCCAACACCGGCTGAGCCAGTACCACCTATTTGGACATCAGCAATGTCATTCATCGATGCAACATGTGAGATTAGTTTGCTGCCAGGTAACTCTGGCGGACCATCGAATAGTCCTGAAACATCAGACAACAGAATCAAAGCATCAGCCTGCACAACCTGAGCCACCAATGCAGCTAGTCGATCATTGTCACCAAATCTAATTTCATCGGTTGCAACTGTGTCATTCTCATTAACGATTGGAAGGATCCCTAGTTCCAATAAGCGATTTAATCCCCGCTGGGCATTTCGATAGTTCGCTCTACGCAAAACATCTGCCGCAGTTAGAAGCACTTGTCCTACGGTGATCTCAAATTTGCTGAAGGCTGCGGCGTACTGTGAAACCAAAAGTGACTGTCCAACGCTGGCAGCAGCCTGTTGAGTTGCAACATCTGATGGTCGGGAATTTAATCCAAGCGGCGCCAGTCCAGCAGCAATTGCACCGCTTGAAACCAAAACTATTTGAGTACCAGCTAGTCGCTTTTCCGCAATCACTCTTACTAGGGCATTTACGCGTTCAACATCGATGCCACCTGCTCTGGTGGTCAGTGATGACGAGCCAACTTTGACGACAATGCGCCTGGCTGTCGTTATCTCAGTTCGTTTGACCGTCATCTAGGTCTCCATCAAAATCTTCGATGATAAGTGGATCAACAACTTCTTCAGGCTCACCTGTTCCGTACTGTCGAATTCGGTGGATCGCAAGGCGTTCTTCTGCACTAAGTCGACGCTTGTCATACAAACGCTGATCGGTACCGCGTGGGCCTTGATGTAAGTCTCCTGCAGTTGGCGCCCAATCAAACACAACAGCGCTTGGGCCTTCACCGATTACAACTTCGTCTCCAGCTACTGCGCCAGCTTTAGCCAATTCAAGTTCGATGCCTGCTCTAGCCAAACGGTCTGCCAAGTACCCAACGGCTTCATCATTGGCAAAATCGGTTTGGTGAATCCAGCGCTCTGGTCGTTCGCCAACAACGCGGTAACGAATAGTTTCAGCTCCGGACTTTTCGGCGGTAACTGTGAAGCCAGAGTCATCCACTGATTTAGGTGTGACGATAACGCGTGGTCGATTCTCAGCGGCAAAGATTGCTTCCGCGCGTGAGGCTTTAACAATGTCAGCCAGTGCGAATCCGAGTTCCCGAAGGCCTTCATGGCTAACCGCTGATACTAAGAAAACTTGATAACCGCGTTCATGTAAATCAGGAAGCACAAACTCAGCTAGTTCGCGACCTTCAGGAATATCAATCTTGTTTAGAACCACAACACGTGGTCGATCTTCCAAACCGCCGTATTGCTTTAGTTCATTTTCGATTACATCTAAATCTGTTAATGGATCGCGATTTGGTTCTAGAGTTGCGCAGTCCAGTACGTGCACAAGAGCGGCACAGCGCTCAATGTGACGAAGGAATTCCAGGCCAAGACCTTTACCTTCACTTGCGCCTGGAATCAGACCAGGAACGTCTGCCATAGTGAAAATCATTTCGCCCGAGCGAACCACACCAAGGTTTGGTTCCAATGTGGTGAATGGGTAATCAGCAATTTTTGGTCGAGCTGCTGACATCGCCGCAATTAAGGATGACTTTCCAGCGCTTGGGTATCCAACTAGGCCAACATCAGCCACGGTCTTAAGTTCAAGAACGACATCGCGAGTGACGCCCTTCTCACCAAGAAGTGCGAAGCCTGGAGCTTTGCGCTTTGTTGAGGCCAGCGCTGCGTTACCAAGCCCACCGCGGCCACCAGCAGCAATTACGTAACGTGTGCCAATGCCCAACATGTCAGTCAAGACTGTGCCGTCAGTAAGTGAAACTACAGTTCCTTCTGGAACTGCTAATTCAAGATGTTCGCCATATGCACCATTGCGGTGATCGCCTTGGCCTGGCGTGCCTTTACCGGCGCTGCGATGAGGACTGCGATGGAAATCAAGAAGAGTTGTAACAGATGGATCAACAACTAGAACTACGTCACCGCCATTGCCACCGTTGCCTCCATCAGGTCCACCTAATGGCTTGAACTTCTCGCGGTGAACCGAAGCACAACCGTGTCCGCCATTACCGCCTTGAACATGGAGAGTCACTTGATCGATAAACGATGTCATTGAATCTCCTTTCCAAAAGAAAAGCGGGCCCGAACCGGACCCGCCAATCTACAAAAATTCCGCGGAATTATTCCGCAGGGACAATGTTGATAACACGACGACCGCGACGGCTACCGAACTGAACAGCGCCAGCAGCTAGTGCGAAAAGTGTGTCATCTCCACCACGGCCAACATTCTCACCTGGGTGAAAGTGTGTGCCACGCTGACGAACAATGATTTCTCCGGCGTTAACAACCTGACCACCGAAACGCTTTACGCCCAAACGCTGTGCATTTGAATCGCGACCGTTTCTGGTACTGGAGGCACCCTTTTTATGAGCCATGAGTTATACCTACTTCTCTGTCTTCTTAGGGGCCGATGCAGGCGATTTCTTCGCCTTTGCATCGGAACTTGAAGTTGTTGAGGCTTTCTTAGCGGCTGGAGCTTTTTTAGCAGGAGCTGCCTTCTTCGCTGCCGATGCAGGCGCTTTAGTCGCCTTGGCATCGGAATCAGAAGATACAGCCTTTGCAGGTGCAGCCTTCTTTGCTGGAGCAGCAGCTTTCTTTGCAGCTGGTGCGGCTTCAGCTGCAGGAGCAGCAGCTTTCTTAGCAGCAGGTGCGGCCTTTACAGGAGCAGCCTTCTTTGCAACTACTGGCTTTGCCTTTGCAGTTGCTTTGTCACCAGCAGCGATCTTCTCGCTACCGATTGAAATAATTTGCACATCAGTTAGGTCTGAACGGTGTCCTTGACGACGACGGTAACCGGTCTTGTTCTTGTAACGAAGAATTTCGATTTTCGGTCCACGGTTGTGGTCAATAACTTCAGCGGTTACGGTGACGCCTTTAGCGTCGGTGTTGACCTTGTCGCCATCCACGATCAAAACAGTTGGAAGAATCACTGTCTCGCCTGGCTTGGCTTGAACGCGGTCAAGGCTAATTAGGTCGCCAACGGCAACTTTCTCCTGGCGGCCACCAGCACGAACGATCGCGTACACGAGGTATCTCCTTGAACTAATGCTTGTTTCGGGTGAAAACCCTAAGTCTTAAGCCTCATAAGGTTACGGACTCAAGGGCCTTAGGGTCAAACCGAGAC
>WLGZ01000041.1 GCA_009702945.1 Actinomycetota bacterium
AAACTTCCAAACGCTGATCGGGCCAAAGAACAAGAACTTTGGAAGCGCTTTAGCCACGCTAGATCTGCATTCGATAAGGCTCGTCGCGCATATTTCTCAACTTTGGACGCAAGTCGTACCGAGGCTGTAAGTGCCAAGAAAGCTTTGATTAAGAAAGCTGATGAGTTAGCTGAATCTACTGAGTGGGCAAACACCACAACTGCCTACAAAAAACTTATGGACGAATGGAAAGCTACGGCGCGTGCTGCCAAGGGCCAGGAAGAAAAGCTTTGGGCTGAATTTAAGGCTGCCCAAGACAAGTTCTTTGCAAATCGCAATGCAGCCAACTCAGTACGTGATGAAGAGTTCACTAAGAATCTTGAAGTCAAGCTTGAGTTGCTCAAGAAAGCCGAAGCATTGCTCCCAATCACAAATGTTGACTCAGCCAAGGCTGCATTACGTGAGATTCAGGAAGCTTGGGAAAAGGCCGGACATGTTCCGCGCAATGACAAAGACAAGATTGAACGCCGACTTAAGGCTGTCGAAGATGCAATCCGCAGCGTACAAGAAGAACAATGGCATCGCTCCAAGCCAGAAGTTGTGGATCGCGCTAATTCACTTGTTACTTCATTTGAGGCCAGCATCGCAAAACTTGAAAAGCAAAAAGCTGCCGCTGCAACTGCAGGTAAGACTGCGGATGTTTCTAAGTTAGAGACTCAAATTGCTCAAGCTCAAGGTTTGCTAGAAGCTGCTCGCTCTGGCGCTGCAACTTTAGGTTAAGAAGTAACTCAAACTCGATAGACGTCATAGACGCCGTCGATACCCTTTACCGCACGAAGCACTTGATTCAAGTGTGACGGATCCCCCATCTCGAATGTGAAACGTGAGATGGCAACGCGATCCTTAGTTGTAGTAACTGACGCATTCAAAATGTTTACATGCTGATCTGATAGTGCTCGGGTAACATCGGATAGCAATCTGGCCCGATCGAGGGCTTCAACTTGAATGTTCACCAGGAAGATACTGCTCTTGCCAGGCGTCCAAGCTACTTCGACAAGACGTTCTGGTTGAGTTCGCAAATCGTCAGCATTCACGCAGTCAGTTCTGTGAACTGAAATTCCTGATCCGCGCGTAACGAAACCAAGGACTTCATCGCCTGGCACTGGCGTGCAGCACCGCGACAATTTGACCCAGGTGTCATCGGCGCCAATTACGGTAATGCCAGGATCTGGTTTTGCATCGCGCCGATTCGCCACTCGACTTGGCAGTACTTGCTCGGAAGCGTCTTCGATTAAGCCTTCATCGCCACCAAGGGAGGCAGTAAGTCTGGTTACAACAGTTTGGGCGCCTAAATGACCTTCACCAACGGCTGCATAAAGCGCGCTGACGTCTGCGTAATTTGATTCCAGCGCCAGTGTGTTGAGCATGCTGTTGGTGAGTAACCGAAGTGGTACGCCACCTTTCTTCATGGCTCGTACTATTGCTTCTTTGCCAGTTTCGATCGCTTCTTCACGACGCTCTTTGGAGAACCAGGCCTTGATCTTGGACTTGGCTCGGGCACTAGCCACGATGTTGATCCAGTCGCGTGATGGACCAGCAGAATCAGATTTATTGGTGATGATCTCTACGTTGTCACCGTTGGCCAACTTGGTATCCAGTGGTGCAACTTTTCCGTTGATACGAGAACCTACGCACCTATTTCCGACTTCAGTGTGAACGCTGTATGCAAAGTCAATCGGGGTACTTCCAGCTGGCAGCGCCATGACTTCACCCTTTGGAGTGAATACATAAACCTCGGCTGCACCTAAGTCATCTCGCAAGGAGTCAAGGAACTCCCCTGGATCTGCAGTTTCGCGTTGCCAATCCAAAAGTTGGCGCACCCAACCAAGGTCATCTGGTCCATCTTTACCAGCAACTTTGTCTTGCTTGTAACGCCAATGTGATGCCACACCATATTCAGCCGCGCGGTGCATTTCTTGAGTTCGAATTTGGAATTCAACTGGTTTGCCGTTTGGACCGATCACTGTTGTATGAAGTGATTGATACATCGTGAACTTTGGCATAGCGATGTAGTCCTTGAATCGGCCTGGCACCGGATTCCAACGATTGTGAATGATTCCCAAAGTGGCATAGCAATCTTGCACGCTATCGACCAGAATGCGGACGCCAATCAAATCGTAAATGTCGTCGAAATCGCGTCCTCGCACAATCATCTTTTGGTAGATGCTGTAAAAATGCTTCGGGCGTCCACTGACCGTCGCCTTAACTTCGTTCTCAGCAAGATCAGCGTCCACAAAGTCAACAATTGTTTGCAGGCTTTCATCGCGAGCTGGAGCGCGTTGCGAAACCAATCGAGCAATCTCGTCACTCATTTTTGGATACAACGAGGCAAAAGCTAAATCTTCAAGTTCCCACTTGACTGAATTCATACCTAGGCGGTGAGCTAACGGGGCATAAATCTCTAAAGTCTCGCGTGCTTTTTGTTCTTGCTTCTCTGGTGATAAATATGAAAGCGTTCGCATATTGTGTTGCCGGTCAACCAATTTGATAACAAGGACTCGAATGTCTCTGGCCATGGCAACTACCATTTTGCGAACAGTTTCGGATGCAGAAGCCTGACCGTACTTAACTTTGTCTAGTTTGGTAACGCCGTCAACTAAACCAGCAACTTCATCGCCAAAGTCGGCGCGCAAATGTTCTAAGTCGTATTCAGTGTCTTCCACCGTGTCATGCAGCAAGGCCGCAATAACCGTGGATGAAGTCATACCGAGATCGGCCAACATGCCAGATACTGCGATTGGGTGAGTTATGTACTGTTCGCCAGACTTGCGATTCTGGGCTCTGTGGAAGTAGTCCGCAGTTTGATATGCCCTAATGATCTCGGACTCATCGCTGCCCGGGTGGAACTTGAGCAAGGTGTCGATGACTTCGCGCAGTTGATCTGGGATCGGGGTTTCTAAACCCTGAGGGAAACGTTCGGCTAAGGCAAGCGGCAGGCCAGCTGATAAGTCAGTTGTCATAACGCCTCCTTAGTTATCCCACATTCTATTTGGAAACTTATAAGACTGCGAAGACATCAATTCTCGAGTCACGACTTGCGACTTTTGCGCTACCGCCAAGGAATGCAAGGTCAAGCAACACTGCAATACCTAGTACCTCAGCGCCACATTCTTGAATCAAGTCAATGGCTGCGCAGGCTGTACCACCTGTAGCAAGCACGTCATCCACGATTAATACACGATCGCTCTTAGTAAGAGCGTCCTGGTGGATTTCAATTGAGTCTGCGCCGTATTCGAGTTCATACTCGGCTCGAAATGTCGCTCGCGGAAGTTTTCCACTCTTGCGAATTGGAACAAAACCTAAATGCATGTGCGCTGCTAACGAAGCGCCCAAGATAAATCCGCGAGCTTCGACGCCAACTATGTGAGTGATACCTGAGTTTGCAAACCTTGTGGCGATTTCCGAGTTAACCCACAAGGCGGCATCTGGATTGGCCGAGATCGGAGTTACATCTTTGAAAATTACACCAGGTAGTGGGTAGTCAGGAATCTGCGCAATTAATGCGGTGACTCCGGCGCGATCCATGTCGGTTTACTTTCCTGATCTGCCAGAACGAGTTTTCTTAACCCGCTGTTGCCTTGGACCAGCGGACGAAACAATCGGCGCACCAATTGAAATCTCTGGCTTTACATCGTTGGCAGCATCTCCACCCTTGCGACGGGCTTGCACGCGCTTAGCTAATGCAATGTTCTCGGCAGCGCGTTCTTTCATCTGGCACAAGAACGGAGTAGCAACGAAGATCGAAGAATAAGTTCCCACGAGCATGCCAACGAACAGAGCCAATGCCAAGTCATTCAAAGTTCCCACTCCAAGAAGCGAAACTCCAACAACCAGGATTGAAAGGACCGGCAGCAATGCAACGATAGAAGTGTTGATGCTTCGCACGAGAGTTTGATTCAGCGCAAGATTTGCAGCTTCGCTGTAAGTCGTACGTGATCCACCGTGAATACCCTTGGTGTTTTCCTTAACTTTGTCGAAAACCACAACGGTGTCATAGAGCGAATAACCAAGAATTGTCAGGAAGCCGATGACGCTAGCCGGAGTTACTTCAAAACCACTTAAGGCGTAAATACCAACAGTGATTAAAACGTCGTGAGCCAATGCAGCTAACGCCGCAATCGCCATTTGCCATTCGAAATAGATCGACAAGAAGATTGCAACCAGAACCAAGAAAACCAGTAGCGCTCGAAGCGCATTCTGGGTTACTTCATCGCCCCAACTTGGTCCAACCAGCTGAACTTTGATGTTGGCTTCCTCTACCGCAAATGAATCTGCCAGGGCAGCGCTCAATGCGTTAGATGCCTCCGTGGAAAGTGCTGGAGTTTGAATTCGAATTGTGTCGCCACCGATGATTGTGACGGTTGACGGTGTCTCGCCTGCGGCAAGTACAGTTTCACGAGCTTGCGATACTGACTCGTCATTCGCAACAGTTAGCGGCACTGAGAACTCTGCGCCACCCTTGAATTCAATTCCAAGATTCAATCCGCGAACACCAAGAGTCGCGATCGACAAAATGATCAGGATTGCGGAAACCAAATACCAAGCTTTACGGCGACCAACAATGTTGTACGAGACATCACCACGGTAGAGGCTATTTCCTAGTTGACTTAAACCAGCCATTAGTTAACCTCCGATGTTGAACTTGTTACCCCAAGTCGAGTTGGCGATACTCCAGTCCAGGCTGAACCTGAGTTCATCCATTTAGAGTTTCCAAGCTTTGTTACCAGTGAACGCGTGAACAAGAAGGCCACCGCGATGTCTACGAACGTGATCAGACCTAGTGTGAAGGCGAAGCCACGAACGCTACCAACGGACAAGTAATACAAAATTGCTGCGCTGAGCAGGGATACAAAGTCTGCGGCCAGAATAGTTCGGCGTGCTCTGATCCAACCTTGATCGATCGCAACTCGAAGACGCTTACCTTCGCGAATCTCGTCACGGATGCGTTCAAAGTAAATGATGAAGGAGTCCGCCGTAATACCGATAGCCACAATCGCACCCGCTACACCTGACAAAGTAAGTGTGAAGCCGATTCCTCGTCCCAGAATTACAAACACTAGATAAGTCATAATGGCTGCTGCTACCAAGCTGACTACCGCAATCACACCGAGTGCGCGGTAGTAAAGAAGTAGGTAAATCACAACTAGAAGCAAACCAAAGCCACCAGCAATTAATCCGGCTTGCAATTGATCGTTACCTAATGTCGGTGAAATCTGCTGAACTTCATCTACTTCAAGACCTACCGGCAAAGCGCCGTACTTTAGAACTTGAGCCAACGCGCGCGCTTCGTCAGCAGTGAATGAACCGGAGATAACGGCTGAGCCACCAAGAATTGGTTCGTTTACCGAAGGTGCGCTGATGACTACGCCGTCAAGCACAATCGCAAACTGATCGTTTGGAGATTCAAGTGCGGAAAGCTTTGTAGTGGAATCTGCAAACTTCTTTGCGCCATCTGTAGTCATCTGAAGATCTACTTGCCAACCACCAGCGCCTTGTTGCGGTAAGCCAGCAGTTGCACTTTCAATGTCAGTTCCAACTAAGTCGGCTGGAGCTAGCGCGTACTTAACTGATCCATCTTTTTCACAACTAATTAGATACTGCGCTGGGTCATCGGTTGAGCCATTAAGAATGTCTGATGTAGCACAATCTAAAGCCGCGAATCTATCTGCGAAGTCTCCGGAACCATCTGGAGACTGAATTGGTGGTACTAAAAGTTCAGGTGCAACGGAAACACTTGGTGACGGAGTCGGTTCTGGAGTTGTGCTTGCTGCTGGAGTCGCGCTATCCGATGGCGCAGCACTTGGGTTGGCCGAATCACTCACGCTTGGTGTTGGTGAAGCACTTGCTTGTGGTGAACCAAAGTCAATTGCCAAGACCGGACGGAAATTCAACTGTGCAGTTGTCTTTAACTGATCAACGACGGTACGACTGGTTTCACCAGGAATGGTGACAATGATCTTTGCGCCATTGCCGGTGCCCTGAATCGTTACTTCCGACTCAGCAACACCAAAACCATCAACACGTTGACGAATAATTGCAACCGTCTGGTCTAGCTGGTCTTGAGTTAAAGTCTCGCCAACAGCCACAGATGGCGACAGGATGACTTGAGTACCGCCACGAAGGTCAAGACCAAGTTTTGGCGTATGACGCTCGCCAGGAAGGAAAGTCCAAATCATCAATCCAATTAAGCCAACGGTGAAGATCAGTAAGGACCGACCTGGACGGTAATGCTGAGCCACTTGTTAAGCCTTTTCGGATTGGAAACTAAATCAAATTAGTGAGGATAAAACTCGCTGTTGGACAAGTTTAGCGTGCAAAACAGCGGCCTCAGCGACCGCCCGCTTAGTCCTCAAGTGGAAGTTGATTGGGCAATTTAGGTAGTTTTCGACCTAAGGCTGTCCAAGCTGCAGGTGTGGCAACACGTCCCCGAGGAGTACGGGTTATGAAGCCCTCCCGAACTAGGAATGGCTCACAAACCGTGTCTACTGTTTCAGGCTCCTCGCCTACTGCCAGCGCCAATGTGGAAAGTCCAACGGGACCGCCACCGAATTTATCGATTAAAGCGATCAGCACTGCGCGGTCTAACCGGTCCAGTCCCAGATCATCCACTTCGTAAAGCTCAAGTGCAGCTTGAGTGCGTGCCAGATTCAAGTCTCCGTCGTGATGAACTTGGGCGTAATCGCGAGATCTGCGAAGCAGACGATTGGCAATTCGAGGTGTGCCACGAGATCTGCGGCTTAGTTCTCTGGCTGATTCTGCATCGATAGCAATCCCCAACTGCTTCGCAGACCTCATGACAATTGATTCAAGTTCAATTGGTTCGTAGTAATCCAGGTGTGCGGTAAATCCAAAGCGATCACGAAGTGGCGCTGGCAACATACCTGCACGCGTGGTCGCTCCAACCAAAGTAAATGGCGGTAACTCAAGTGGAATTGAAGTCGCGCCCGGACCTTTACCGACCATTACGTCGACTCGAAAATCCTCCATCGCCAAATACATCATTTCTTCGGCAGCTCGCGACATTCGATGAATCTCGTCTAGGAATAGCACTTCGCCTGGAACCAAACTAGAGAGAATGCTTGCTAAGTCACCCGCATGCTGAATTGTTGGTCCGCTAGTAATTCGAAGTGGCGCACCAACTTCGGCAGCAACGATCATCGCCAGAGTAGTTTTACCAAGTCCTGGTGGACCTGATAACAAGATGTGATCTGCGCTGGCATTACGTTGTTTTGCAGCGCTCAAAACTAATTGCAGTTGGTCTTTAACTCGAGTTTGACCTACAAACTCTGAAAGTGAAGTTGGACGCAACGCAGCATCAGCAACGCGTTCCTCTGTGGAAAGTTCTGGGTTAACCATGCGATCACTCA
>WLGZ01000042.1 GCA_009702945.1 Actinomycetota bacterium
CTTAGAGCAGACGAGTCGGTCGGATGATCGCGGGCAGCAATGTTCGAGGAAAGTCCGGACTCCATAGGGCAAGAGTGGTGGATAACGTCCACCTGGGGCGACCCACGGGAAAGTGCAACAGAAAGTAAACCGCCTAGCAATAGGTAAGGGTGAAACGGTGAGGTAAGAGCTCACCAGTACTTATGGCGACATAGGTAGCTAGGTAAACCCCACTCGGAGCAAGACCAAGTAGCAGGTGACTGCCCGTCACACGCCTGCAGGTAGGTTGCAACAGGTTGTTGGTAACAACAATCGCAGATGGATGATCATCGCGCGCAAGCGTACAGAATCCGGCTTACAGACCGACTCGTCTATTAAAACTTCTATGCCTTTAAATACTTGGAAAACTTATCAAGCACTTCAGGCATATTTTTTCTGCCAAAGCCCAACCTGAAATGGTTGTCGCCAAATCCATACACGGTTGACGGCAACAACATAATTCCAGTTTCAGCAACTAGGGTTTCGCAAAAAGCCAACGAGCTTCGATTACCATTTATCCGCGGAAATGCAATTGATCCTGCGCGAGGCTTAATCCAGGAGAAAAGGTCTTGACCTTCAAAGAAGGTATCTAAAAGGCCAAGATTTGTTTTAATTGTGTCCAAGTTTCTGGAGACAATTAACTCGCTATTTCGCAGCGCAATCAAGGCCAAGATTTCACTTGGCGCACTTCCGCAAATCGTTGTGAAATCTTTGTACGTAACCATGCGCGAAAGAAGTTCTTTGTTTTTTGTGGTGACCCAACCAACCCGTAGCCCAGCAAGACCAAGCGCTTTGGAAACTCCAAATAGGGATACGGCATTTTCATAAACTTCACTTGCCGAGGGGAGCCGATCTGCGGCATCAAATTCCATGTAGCGATACATCTCGTCAGACAAAACGTAGATGTTGTGTTCTCGAGCGATGTCCATGATTTCTTGGAACTCAAGCAAAGTTGGCGTATAACCCGTTGGATTATGCGGGAAGTTCACCACAAGAAGTTTGGTGTTGGATTTGATCTGTGATTTTAAGAAATCCAGATCAAGCGCCCAACCTCGGGCTTCATTCAGTTCCCACTTCGTCACTTCGCAGCCAATACCTTCGGCAATTTCATAAAGTGATTGATATCCCGGGAAAGTGCAAATCACATGGTCTCCACTTTTCAGGATGCAGTTCAGGGCAAGATAAATACCTTCTTCAGGAACCACTGTTAATACGTCATCAGGCGTTATGCCTTGATACATTTTGGCAATTTCATCCTTGAGAAGTGGATGGCCACCCGATTCCGTGTACCCAAGAGTGAGGTTGTCCCACAATTCACGGGATTGCGCGTCCGCGAGGTCTAGGACATCGCTTTGGAGTAAGCCGTCACAGTCTGAACTTGAAAGCAAATACTTCGCGGAAAATTCATATTTCGCAAAATAGCGTTCCAATTCGAATGGTTTAAATCGCATTTTCTAAGCTCCAATAAAGTCTTAAATAGAATTACAAAACCTTATCAAAGTGATTTTCGCCAGAGCTTAATCCTGATGAATCCGGCTTACAGACCGACTCGTCTACGCCCTATTGTCGCCGAGATTTTTCAGCCGCTTGCAATACTCCCGCAACAACCTTTGCAGGGTTCGCGTTTGGGTTTGCGGCAACTGATCTGAGCCATGGCTCGCCGTTAATAGTTGTGCTTGACACCATTACATCGTCAGGAAGATGCCGCTTAATGTCGTCAACGCTTACGCTCTTGTGACGCCAACAGAGCACGCCACAGTTGGGTGCTGACCGTAATTCAAGATCAGCGTGCGCCATAACAAGCGCGGCGAGTTCATCAGCAAGTGTCATTGAATTGTCGATCATGCTGGCAATGCCTTCGCGACCAAAAGCAAGAAGCATTGCAATTAGTGGTGCGGCGATGGTGCCATGTGATCCCAAAACACCAATGTTAGGTACCGCCAAATACGCCCCTTCGATACTGATTGATTTATGTGCCGTTTCGTGATCGGCAAACAAAATAAATGCAGATTCTTTCGGCTGAAAGAGCCACTTGTGTGCCGAGATTGCAATGCTGTCAGCACTTTCTATTCCATCAAGAAGGTGTCGATGGCGCTCGCTCAGGCGGAGCGGGCCAGACCAGGCTGCGTCAATGTGACGCCAATGAGCCTCACTTGCTGCATCAAGCGGCTCAATTTCGCCAGTACTAGTCGTTCCGGCAGTAATCACAGCGACAGCATCCATGAGATCGCCAGTGTTGGACCAGTCATCAATGATTCTGTGTTCCATTCCAAGAAGGTGTGCAGATTTGCGGATGCTGAGGTGAGCGCCGGTTCCTGAAACAACAACGCGGCATCCACTTTCCCGTGCTGCCCAAATTGCAGTCAAGTTTGCAACTGTAGAGCCAGGCGTCATGTGTCCACCGGACATTCCGAACCACGGCGCTATCCAATCGACTGCGAGCTTTTCCAATTCGCGAGCACGTGGGGCAGTGTCGGGATGCAATAGGTTCTGATTTCGGCTCGCAGTCCAAAGGTGCATTGCCCAAGTGATTGCTGGCGTAGGTGGATCCATGTGCGCGAAGAACCCAGGCGCTCCAAGGTCCCGACTTTTAGCGAGCACATCATCAAACATCGCTGAAAGCGCATCCATCGAACCAATGCCCATTTCAGGAAGCTTTGCGGGCAGAGGTGCTGTGGATGTGAAATTCTCGGGGCTTGTTAAGAGTTCAACGGCGCGTAATAGGAGTTGCTCGTTCGGCTGGAAATCCTCAGAATTCATGGAATTAGTTTTTCATGAGAGATCAAAACCCAAACTGTAAAAAAGCTTGCCCGATGTTGAAAATCAGTCGGTGCTGATGTCACCGGTGCTACTCACGTCGCCTTCGTTCCAGCTGTGCTGCCAAGCGTGTTGTTCCGCTACTAGGCCCTCGCGGAATACAAAGTATTCGATTCCACGCTCGAAAACTTTTTTGCCGGTTTCCGGATGAGTGTAAGTGCTGTTCCAAGAAGCAACGATTGTGTCATCGCTATGCGCCAAATACTTTTTGGTGATATTTAAGTCTTTGGCGTACGCGAACCATTTCGCTGGGCGAGTTGCAAGCTCTGGGCCAGTTTGTCTCTGGTTCGTTCCCCATACCTGAACAGCATCTTCGGTAAATCCTTTAGCTGCTTCTACACCATCGCGTGCCTGCCAGATAGCTTCCAAATCCTTGACCCATTGGCGTGGGTCTGCTGGCAAATTGTTTCCTTTAGTTTCCATTAGGTAGTTTCTCCTGATCGTTTTTTATGTTTGTTTTTAGATGTCGAGCAGAAGCATGCGACGTTCGTAATCTGTAACGACTACTGATGCAGCACGAACGCTCTGGCGGCCAAAATTGGCATAGTGTTTTTGAACATCCTCGCCAAAAGCTGTGCGAACAAATTCGGAAGTTTCGAACACATCGGTTGCTTCGCCAAGATCCGATGGAAGCTTTGGAGCATCCTTAATGTCATATGCATTTCCAATAGTTGCGTCACCGATCGGCTCACGCTTTTCTTCAATGCCACGTAATCCCGCGGCAAGCATTGCTGAATAGGCGAGGTAAGGGTTGACATCCGCTCCTGGAATTCGATTCTCGATTCGACGAGCCGCACCCTTGCCGACAAGACGCAATGCGACTGTCCTGTTGTCTTCACCCCAGGTCAACATGTTTGGTGCGAATGTTCCTGCTCGCATTCTGCGGTAGGAATTTGTAGTCGGGGCAAAGAACAGAAATGCATCGGGTAGATGTGCCATCATGCCGCCAAGAAAATGGCGCATGGTTGCCGAGTTGCCCTTACCGTCTGCACCATCTGAAAATGCACTCTGGCCATTCTTGTCTAGCAACGACATATGAATGTGGCACGAGCTTCCGCCTAAATCATGTGCCAGTTTTGCCATGAATGTTGCGACCAGACCCTGTTGAAGCGCAATGTCTTTCGCGCCCGCTTTCAGAACCATATGACGATCAGCTGCTTCAAGTGCATCGGTGTATTCCAGGTTTATCTCGACCTGTCCCGGCGCATACTCGGCTTTTACCATTTCAATTTTTACTTCTGCGGACTCCATTTGGCGGCGTAGCTCACCAAGATATCCCTCATCTTCAGACATGCGGCTTAATGTTTCGGGGTGGAGAGTCCTGTGCTTGGTTTGCAGATTCACGAATCCTTTATCAAATGCAGTCTCTGGTGTTTCTCTTAATAGGTAGCACTCGAGTTCGGATGCGAAAAGTGGTCGCAAACCATGTTCGGCAAGCTGGGCAATCATGTTTTTAAGAATGGTTCGCGGCGCAACTGAAATTTCAGAGCCATCAGGTTTTGTCGCATCACCCATAATGAATGCCGTCTTTTCAAACCACGGATAGGGACGGATGGATGTAAAGTCCGGGCGAACATGAAGATCGGGGTACCCATTTGCCCATCCAGTTAGGTCATAACCTGGGTCGAGTGCATGATCGTGTCCCCAACCCAACACAACCGAACAAGTACCAACGCCATCTTGTCCTGCACCCAAGAAGTGCCGGCCAGTCATTCGCTTAGCAAATAGGCGCCCTTGCATGTCTGGACTAGCAACTATGACAGTTTCGATATCTCCCGATCCAATAAGGGACCTGAGTTTTTCAAGTTCCATAGTCTTTCCTCTCATGATTGGGTTGATTGCAATTTTAAAGGTATTAGTGCATACCTTATAGACTAAGCGAGGAACTAGATCGCCCGCGGCCTATTTGAGGAAATAACGGAAATGTCTGACACAGAATCAGTTAGTTCTCAGGGCGAGGCTTTGCTGCGCGGGTCCGCACCGTCAGCCAACATGTTCGAGGAAACAGTTGAGAGATTGGGCCACTCAATCAAACTTGGGCTCATCAAGCCCGGCCAGCAGTTGCCACCTGAGCGTGAACTGGCGGAATTAATAGGTGTCAGCCGAGTAACGGTGCGATCAGCTTTACAGGTACTTGTGCAAGGTGGCTTTTTAATAGCCAAACGCGGGCGAAACGGTGGGACGTTTGTAGTCGACCATCCGCCTGTATGGAACGGTACCAATTCAGAGCGGCCAAATAGTCATGTTAGTGCAAGTGATGCGGCGGCCTTCAGTGATCGAAGACGTGTAATCGAAACAGGTGTTTGTGAACTTGCTGCTGAGCGTATAAGTGAAGTGCAGGTAGCCTCCCTGCGCGAACGATTATTGCGGCTATCCGAATTTGTCGGTGACCGAGATTCCTATCGTGCAGAAGATGCGCAGTTCCACATTGCCATAGCTGAAGCCACTGGCGATTCCCACCTTGTGCGGATGGTGGCAGAAATTCAGGCCGAGCTTGGGAGTTTGATTTCACATGTGCCACCTAGTGAAGCAGCCCTTATCCACTCGAATTTGCAGCATACAAAGATTGTTGAGGCGTTGGCCAGTCACGATTCTTCAGATGCGCGCGAGATGATGCTTGAGCACGTGTCGGGTACCGGGCGCTTCTTGCATGGTTTGCTACCTATGCAGTCTACGCAAGATAGGTAACTCTGAAGTGGAAGGCCTGACTCGTCTACTTAAACCTTAAATGTTGTATTAATGCTATGTAGTATGTATG
This sequence comes from Actinomycetota bacterium, assembly GCA_009702945.1. GTDB lineage: Bacteria > Actinomycetota > Actinomycetes > S36-B12 > UBA5976 > UBA5976. The sequence continues at coordinate 5,594 of WLGZ01000042.1, forward strand.
CTACATAGCATGAGCACAAATCCCGTTGAGCCAACAGCTAGCGGCTCGGAACTTGGGAGCCCATCGCTAAAACGCCAGGCTTTGCCTGATCAACTTCGGGGTTTTGCGCTTCTGGGCATAATCGTTGTCAATATGCCTTTCTTGGCAGTTTCCAATAGTGGCATTTGGCAGTTTCAGCTTTCGAGTTTGTCTGACCAGGTAGTTGCATTTCTAATTGTGGCTTTAGCCCAGGGAAAGTTTTATCTGCTCTTTGCATTCTTGTTTGGCTACAGCCTCACCCTGATTTTGAAAAGCCGTTCACCCCTGGGTGTCAATAGGTACCTCAGACGATTGGTCGGTCTTGCCGTGCTCGGTGCTGGGCATGCGTATCTATTTTTTATCGGTGACATCCTCATGAGCTATGCACTACTTGGCCTGATACTTTTGCTTTTCGTAGGAAGGTCAACCCGCACGGTCCTAGTTGCATCTGCTTTCTCTTACGTAATCGGATTAGTGCTACTTGCGCTTGTCTTTTTTGAAGCACGTGGAGCAGAAAGCTCCGCAGGCGGCTTTATTACAAATTCAGATGCTCTTGATCAAGCTCTTAAAGGCACATTCTTCGAGGCCGTAGCTGGTCGTGCAAGCGCCCTGCCAGATGCACTTTTGGTGCAAATTGTTATCAACTGGTTTCCTTCACTCTCCATGTTTTTGCTCGGCCTAGCTGCAGGACGCGCTGGCCTACTTTCCGATCCTGCAAGGCACACTCGTCTCTGGCGCTCATTCGTCATAGTTGGGGTTTTGATTGGGTTGCCTGCGGGAATCGCATCAGCATGGTTGGGACTGGTGCCCGAAGATCCGACTGGGGTTTATGGAATCGCTGGAGTGGTGCTCGGCTTTGCGCTGGCTCCTGCGCTAAGCGCAGGTTATGTCGGAGCGATTGCACTTATGTCACATCGACGTTTCTTGTCCTACGCCGAACCAGCAGGTCGCATATCTCTAACCGGTTACCTCGGTGAATCAATTCTCTTATCCGCAATATTCTGTGGCTGGGGATTGGGATTGTTCGGAGTTCTAAGCCTTACTCAGTCTCTGCTGGTAGCTCTTGCAGTGTGGATTGCTCTGGAGGTATTCGCTAAACAATGGCTTCGGCTTTACGCCTACGGGCCATTCGAGTGGGTTCTTCGAAGCTGGTCGAATCTTGAAATAGCACCGCTTAGAAAACGCTGAGCAGACTCGTATTCATAAATGTTGTATTAATGCTATGTAGTATGTATACTACATTTTATGAGTAGAAATCCTGAAGATCCGGTTTACAACCGCATTGAGGCAGCGCGTTTGGCAATGGGCCTAACGCGCCAAGAACTAGCTGACAAAGCTGGCGTTCATTACCAAACGATTGGTTATTTAGAGCGCGAGGAATACAGCCCTTCTTTAGTTCTGGCATTGCGGATTTCAAAGGTCCTAGATCAAGAAGTCTCTGACCTGTTCTCGTTGTCTCCCATTCGGAAGGAAAAGTAAGCATGCCAAAGAACAACAAGATTTACTGGTTTGAAGGTGTCACAGAGAAGGGAACTAAGGCTCTTCTTAATGATGAAAACCCTAAGTTTAATTGGCTTCGCCCCCAACGGAATCGAAGAATTTTAGTAGTAGTTGTTTGGATAGGAATAGTCCTAGTTGCAATGGGTAGTTATTGGCCAACGCTC
>WLGZ01000043.1 GCA_009702945.1 Actinomycetota bacterium
AGCGCAGGGAAAGAAAAGCTAGAAACCTAATCTAGATAATTGCTTAGGATCGCGCTGCCAGTCCTTAGCAATCTTGACGCGAATATCAAGGTAAACCGGAACTCCAAGCATTTTGCTAATTGCAATTCGAGCTTCAGTGCCGACTTCCTTTAAGCGACTGCCACCCTTACCAATCACAATATGTTTTTGGCTCTCGCGCTCAACATAAATTAGAGCGAAGATATCCATTAATGGCTTATCTTCGGGGCGATCTGCTCGCATTGCCATCTCGTCGATTACTACCGCAATTGAGTGGGGTAGTTCATCATGAACTCCTTCAAGCGCACACTCTCGAATCAATTCAGCGATCATGATTAACTCTGGCTCATCTGTGAGCTCACCGTCTGGGTAAAGGATCTGACCTTCTGGCAGCATTCCCATAAGTAGGTCACTCAGAAGATCAACTTGATTGTCAGCAACTGCAGAAACTGGAACTAGTTCAGCCCAGTCAATACCAATTTCTTGACCTAGTTTTTGAACCGCTAAAAGTTGCTCGCCAACGGCTTGTTTGTCAGTCGTATCAATCTTGGTAACAACAGCAACTTTCTTGACCCGAGGAATAGCTGCTATCTGCTCAGCAATAAAGCGATCGCCAGGACCGATTGCCTCGTTGGCTGGAAAACACATAACAACGACATCTACTTCAGACCAAGTATCTGAAACTAAAGCATTGAGCCTTTCGCCGAGCAGAGTTCTTGGTTTATGGACACCAGGAGTGTCGATCAAAATCAATTGACCTTCGGGCTTTGTGACGATGCCACGGATTGTGTGTCGCGTCGTTTGCGGACGATCTGAAGTTATTGCAACTTTTTGCCCAACTAGGGCATTCGTTAAAGTCGACTTTCCAACATTTGGACGGCCCACAATGCAAGCAAAACCACTACGCATTTGAAGTCTCCAGATTTGATTTAGTTGGGGTACGTGATTCAACGATACCCAGTAATGCCAGGGCCCCAATAATTACGGCACAGCCAATCCAACCCCGCAGATTCATCGCTTCACCCAAGATGTAAACGCCCATCAAAGTTCCCAGTACCGGTTCGGCCAATGTCAGCGTTGAAACAGTGCCTGGACTTAAATGGGTTAACCCATTTCCAAACAGAATGTATCCAAGAGCTGTGGTTGCCAGTCCGATGTAAAGCACAAACCCAACCAATAGCGCGCTGTTTATCCAAGCACTTGTAGACAACACAATTGGAAGTGACAGGACTGCCCCAATTCCAAAAGCTGCACCAAGTACTTCGGCGCCAGTCACGTCATGTGTGCGAGTAAGGCGAACTCCAAAAACCGTAAAGACTGCATACATAACGCCAGAAATGAAAACGGCGAAGAATCCTAAGTAGTCACGGACTTCGCTAACCCCGGTTATGAGTGCTAACCCAACAATTCCCATAGATGTCGATACCGCCCAGATTGCTGTTGGCTTTCCAGTACCAACAATCCAACCCAGCACTCCAGCGAAAAACGGCGCTGTTGCAATCGCGCCTAGAGTTCCCATTGCAACCCCGATTCGGGCCGCTCCGATAAAGAATGATATTTGGTAAGCCAAAACCGCCAAAGCCATTACCCAAACAATTGGAATCTTTACTAGCTTTCGTAAACCTGAAGTTCCATATCGAATTGCTGCGTATGCAGCCAACCCAATTCCGCCAAGGAATACTCGCCAAGCACCAACGGAAATACTGCTGCCCGGAAAATCTAAATACGCTCTGCCCGTTGCACTGGTACTAAACAGAACACATGCCAGTAAAACCGAAACAACAGCTAGTTGTCGACCGTTTTTAGGTGATGCATGTCTTGCCGAAGAACTTGAACTCGCCTTTGTCACGTTAATCGAGTATCAGCAGGGTTGCCGGTTTCATCAACTACGTAGATTGGGACACCTGCGCCAGCAAAAGCGCGAACCAAATCAAGATCAGAATCAGAAACATTGATTTGAGTTTGTGCTGAGACAACAACGGACTCAACTCCTGTGGATCCGGAGGCAACTGCTTGGGCCACAACCATCTCCACGGCTGATAACTTCAAGGATCCAATTTCAACTTCAGCGCTGGCATAAGTCCTGCCAGTTTCATCGCGAAGTGCTGCTCCAACTTTGGCTTGCACTCGAGAGCGTGCACCTTTAGCAAGAACTGCGAGTTTGTCGTCTTCTAGATTCCAATTACTCATTTGACTCTTCTTCAGCATCCGCAACAAAAGTATCTCGAGAAATGACTACGGTATCGATTCGATGGCGACGGCCGGCCGTAGATTCTGCAGTTAGCGTCCAGTTATCGATATCAACTGTTGCTCCAGGAATTGGAACAATCCCTAGGCGCTTAGCCATTAGTCCACCTACAGTGTCTACGCCTTCATCTGGAATCTCGGTCTCTAAAAGTTCGGCAAGATCATCAATGTGAAGTCTTGAGCTGACTCGGTATTCACCATTAGGTAATTCTTCAACGTCAGGCCCAAGCACATCGTGCTCATCTGCAATTTCTCCAACAATTTCTTCAAGCACATCTTCAATTGTTACAAGGCCGGCAGTGCCACCATATTCATCAACCAAAACAGCAAGGTGAGTTCGAGCACTTTGCATATCGCGCAACAACTCATCCACACTGCGACTATCGGGAACCATGAACGCAGGTCGCATTAAGTCAGATACTCGTTCGGTAGTTTGGGATTCTTGGTGCTCAAATACTCGGCGTGCAATGTCTTTGACATAGACAACGCCAACGATGTCATCTATGCCCTCTCCTACAACAGGAATGCGGGAGTAACCAGAGCGAAGCCCAAGTGACATGGCCTGGCGCAAAGTTTTATGAGTTTCAATCCACACCATTTCAGTGCGGGGAACCATGACTTCACGAGCAATTGTGTCACCAAGTTCGAAAACTGAGTGAATCATCTGGCGCTCGTCATCTTCAATTACCGAGTCAGCTCCAGCCATGTCAACTAATTCGCGCAATTCAGCTTGAGTCGAGAATGGACCTTCCCGGAAACCTTGACCTGGGGTTATTGCATTTCCAACCAAGATAAAGATTCGAGAAAGCGGACCAAAGACTACGGTGATCATTCGAGTCAAGCGAACTGTTGAAAGCGCAATCTTGTCGGCTCTTTGGCGACCTAAAGTTTGTGGCGCGACACCAAGCACGATGTAACCAACTAGAACCATTACTGCTGAAGAGCTTGCTAGAGCTACGTTGTTGTCCACAAAAACATCTAGCGACACCGTTGTGACTAGAACAATTGCAATGGTTGACAGCGTCAAGTGAGCAAACATAAGTGAATTTACATACTTAGCGCGCTCATCTAACAACTTGCTCAAGCGACCAGCAGATTTGCTGCCGTCTTTACGAAGTTGATCAATGGTTGCTTTACTCACGCGCGCCAAGGCGGTTTCCGTTGCTACGAATACTGCCGCAAACAAAACCATGAATGAGGCCAAGATTAGAAGAAGCGTATTGTGGCTCAAGCTAGGCCACGAGCGTTACGCTCGCCTTCCCACTGGGCAAGAAGTTGTGCCTGTAGACCGAACATGACTTTGTGCTCATCCGGTTCGGCATGATCATGACCAAGTAAATGCAAAATTCCATGCGTCAATAAAAGTCGCAGCTCAACTTCCATGCTGTGACCTGCTTGTTCGCCTTGGCGAGCAGCAACTGCAGGACATAGAACGACATCTCCTAGAACGCCTTCTTCACTTACTCGATCCGGAGTTCCGGCGCGAAGTTCATCCATTGGGAAACTCAAAACATCTGTTGGTCCTGGCTCATCCATGAATTTTTCATGCAAAGTAGCCATGGCAATTTCGTCTACGAGAAGTACCGAGAGTTCCGCGGCTGGATTAATGTGCAGACTACGAAGTACGAATTGCGCTTGCGAAGAGATTTCTAGCTCATTAACTTCAAAATCAGATTCATTGTTTACGTCAATCGACATGATTATGAGTTCCTGCGATCTGGACGCTGATCTTGGGAAGCGCGTTTTTCGTCGTATCGACCATAAGCATCGACAATCTGGCCCACCAATTTGTGTCGGACCACATCTGTTGAAGTTAATTCACAAAAAGCTACGTCTTCGACATCGGTCAAAATATCTCTGACAACCCGAAGTCCGCTGGCAGTTCCGGTTGGTAAATCGATTTGAGTTACGTCACCTGTGATGACCATGGTGGATCCAAATCCAAGTCTGGTCAAAAACATTTTCATTTGTTCAGCAGAAGTGTTTTGGGCTTCGTCCAAAATAATGAAAGCGTCGTTCAAAGTACGACCACGCATGTAAGCCAAAGGTGCAACTTCGATCGTGCCACTTGTCATCAAGCGTGGAATCGAATCTGGGTCAACCATGTCATGAAGTGCGTCGTAAAGCGGGCGAAGGTACGGATCGATCTTCTCGCTTAAAGTTCCCGGTAGAAAACCTAAGCGCTCGCCGGCTTCAACGGCTGGTCTGGTCAGAATAATTCGGGTCACTTGTTTGCTTTGAAGTGCTTGGACTGCCTTCGCAACTGCTAGGTAAGTTTTTCCAGTTCCAGCTGGCCCAATTCCGAAAACTATGGTGTTTTCATCGATTGCGTCAACATAACGTTTTTGGTTCAGAGTTTTGGCACGGATCGTGCGACCCCGACTAGAAATAATGTTTGCAGTCAATACGTCAGCTGGGCGCACATCTGAGCGAAGCATTGCAATTGAGCGCTCCACAGACTCTGGTGTTAGACCCTGGCCAGTGCGCAGCATTACTAACATTTCAGAAATCAAGGTTTCGATTAATTCCACGCTTGGCTTTGGTCCATCGATGGTGATTTCATTGCCGCGCACCAAAATCACCGAGTCAGCGAAGGACTTCTCGATTACTCGGATTAATTCATCGCGGGCGCCAGTGACCGAAACCATTGGTGTGGAAGTCGGCACAATCACAACTGTGTGAGATGGCGATGCAGAAACTGTCATTTGACCTAATTCTATGGCAGAAACGAGAAGTGCGAGTCGGCTATCCCGGTGGCCAAGACAGGCTACGGCCGCCAAGAACGTGGAAATGCACATGCGCAACAGACTGCCCAGCGTCTTCGCCGTTATTGGTCACAATTCGGTAACCCGTAGCAAGGCCCTCATGCTCTGCCACTTTGGTTGCCAAAGTCAAGAGCTCACTGGCTAGATCCGGATCATTCGACATCAAGTCAGTTACATCAGCAAAGTGCTTTTTTGGAATTACCAACACATGCGTTGGAGCTTTTGGATCGATGTCGCGAAAAGCTATTGCAGAATCAGATTCCAAAACCACATCAGCTGGAATTACGCCAACTGAAATCTTGCAAAACAAACAGTCTTGTACGGCGCTCATAATTCCCTACTAAGACCAGCGCTGGCTGCGCATTAGAAGCCCACCGACTGCGATGGCGCCAGCTGTTGAGGTACGCATGACACTTGCCCCCATGTGAACTACGCGTGCTCCAGCATTTGAGAAGGCAGCTAGCTCGTCAGGCGAGATTCCACCTTCTGGACCAACGACGATCATGATGGTTCCTTGCTCTCTAATTGCACAGGCAGCTAGTGCTTGATCTGCGCTCTCATGCAATACAAAAACACTTTGGGCTTGAGACATAAGTTCGCAAACTTCTGCAGTCGACTTCAGATTGGAAATTTCTGGAATCCAAGCGCGACGAGATTGCTTTGCAGATTCGCGTGATGTACGACGCCACTTTTCTAAACCTTTTTCAACAGAATCCCATTTGCCGATCGAGTGCTCGGCGCGCCAAGGAATGATTGCGTCAGCGCCAACTTCAGTAAGCATCTCAACAGCTAGTTCAGCGCGCTCACCTTTAGCAAGTGCTTGAACAACTACGAACCTTGGTTCTGGAGCTTCTTCAAATGTGAATTGATCAATACTTAGATCCAGGCTGTGCTTGTGAACTTTAACCACAGAGGCAATCGCTCGAGTACCTTGGCCATCACACAGATGGATAACTTCACCTTCACGCATGCGCTTTACCGTTGCAGCATGTCGACCTTCATCACCATCGAGTGTGAAGGTTTTGGTTTCTTTAGAAATCTCACCTGGATTAACTAGAAATTCTGCAGCAGTCATCGGGTTGTAAACGCATCCTTAAGTTTTCCAAACAAGCTTGATGATTGTTCGTGAAGTTGTGCGGACGGAGTTTCCTCTCCCCGCAAACTTGCCAATTGCTTGATCAAATCTTCTTGCGCTTTGTCCAAGCCACTTGGCGTAAGTATTTCTAAGTGCACAACCAGGTCACCTCGACCAGAGCTTCTAAGTCGTGGCATACCTTGGCCACGCAAAGTCACAGTCGAGCCAGATTGAGTACCAGGCTTGATGTGAATTGGCGCAGTGCCATCTAAGGTTTCGAGTTCCATAGTTGCGCCAAGTGCCGCAGCCGTCATAGGCAGCGACATAGTTGCATGCAACTGATCACCGTTGCGCTGGAAAACTGGATGTGGCAATTCAATTAGTTCAACGTAAAGATCGCCAGCAGGTCCACCGCCTGGTCCAACTTCACCTTGACCAGTCATCTGGATGCGAGTGCCACCTTCAACGCCTGGTGGGATCTGGACAGACAGAGTGCTGCGAGTTCGGACTCGGCCATCGCCAGCACACTCCGCACAAGGATGTGGGTTAAGTGAGCCAAAGCCTTGGCACTGTGGGCATTGTCGGGAAGTCATAACTTGGCCCAAGAAAGATTTTTGAACTGACTGAACTTCACCGCGACCAGCACACATCGTGCAACTAACGATGCTGGCACCTGAAGATGTACCTTCACCAGAACAAGAGTTGCAAGTTACTGCCGTATCGACTGCAAATTCCCTAGTTGATCCAAACGCAGCTTCATCAAGAGTTACTTGCAGTCTGATTAACGCATCTTGGCCACGACGTTTGCGTGACCGCGGGCCGCGTTGTCCTCCACCACCGAAGAATGCATCAACGATGTCGCCGAAACCAAAACCTGCAGCTGAATTGAATCCGCCACCAGATGAGAATGGGTCGCCACCAAGGTCAAACATTTCGCGCTTTTGTGGATCGGACAGAACTTCGTAAGCCGAAGTTACGTCTTTGAAGCGCTCGCCGGCTTCGGCACCTGGATTAACATCCGGATGTAGTTCTCTAGCTAATTTGCGATAAGCGCGCTTAATCTCTTCTGGCGTAGCTTCGCGAGTAACACCTAAGACTTTGTAATAGTCAGTCATTTTTACTGATCCTTCAAAATCTGGCCAACATACTTAGCGACGGCTC
>WLGZ01000044.1 GCA_009702945.1 Actinomycetota bacterium
ATGAATTCAGCATCTGCGCCGGTATCAGCCATCAACTCAAGTCGATTCATTCGCACGGTCAACAGTTGATTTGAAATCTCGATAGCTTCGGTGCTTACTAAGCCTCTTGGTGCCTTTGGAGTTACATCCCCTACTGCAGCGGGCTGTAAGCCACGATTCAACGCATCGATATGTTCTTTGATGACTCGAAGTGGCAAGAAATGATCGCGTTGCATTCGAAGCACATAACGAAGACGCTCGACATCTACAAGTGAAAATTTACGATATCCACTTGCTGTTCTCTCTGGCGCGACAAGACCATTGGTTTCAAGGAAACGAATTTTTGAAATTGTGATGTCTTCGAATTCATCGCGAAGTCGAACTAAAACTTCTCCGATACTAAGTAATGCAGGTGACTCTCGCGAGAAATCATATTCCGTGGAGTTCATTTACTGCCCTGCAGTTGGTGCCAGCACGAAAACAAATCGGAATTTTCCGATCTGCAATTCATCGCCATTAACAAGTGCGGTTGTAGTCACTCGATGCTTATTGACGTAGGTACCATTCAGCGAACCTGAGTCACTAAGAATCCACTCTGAACCAACCAATGAAACAGCTGCATGCTTACGCGACACCGTGACATCGTCTAGAAATACCTTGCTGTCTGAAGAACGGCCGATAGTCATTTGCTCATTAGGTAGCAGCGGGAACTGCATTCCTTCCATGGCTCCCCTGCGAACCACAAGGTGCGCCGAGCCACTCGCTAAATTAGCAATCTTGGCAGCGTCGATTGCGCCAAGTTCACCAGTTTCTGGATCGCTCGCAACTGGGATAACACCGGTTGCATCAGACTCTAAGGACACTGCCTTAGTTAATTCTGGCTCGTCTCCATGACCACTCATGTCTCTACCTTAACGTGAGGTTTAACTTGAAGTAAGTGCCTGGTAGCCCGCAGCGTCCATTAGTGCAGCTGCTAGTTCTGAAGCATTTCCGGCCACTCGCACATCAACTATCCAGCCATTCTTGTATGGATCTGAGTTAAGTGTGTCTGGTGCGGTTTCAATTGCATCGTTACGTGCAATAACTTCGCCAGAAACTGGTGCATAGATGTCACTGACGCTCTTAGTGGATTCCACTTCGCCACAGGTGCCACCAGCGGTCAAGCTATCGCCAACATTTGGCAAGGACACAAACACGATGTCGCCTAGGGCATCTTGGGCATAGTCAGTAATACCAAAGCGGATCGTGGATTCATCAATTACCTGAACCCATTCGTGCTCGGCGGTGTAATTCAAATCTGCAGGTATGTTGCTCATAAATCAAGCGTACGCCATTCCTATCTAGGATTTAGGCAGGGGCACGATGGCCGAAATGTCCACATTTTCGCTCTCGGTGATTACCACTTCGCCGCCACCAGAACCCACGGTGTCTACCAAGCCACCTGGAATTTCAATGGCAGGAACCAGAACTGAAGGATCGCCAATAACGGAGATCTTGATTGGTACCTGCAATGCAGTCCCAGTTACCGTAATGCCGCTAGTGCTGTCGGCAAACCAACTGTTGGCTACGAGACGAACCGCCAAACCACGATCTGATATTTGAATAGCAGTTGCACCGGCATCTCGTAGTTCCTGAATGGCATCAATAAGCGTCGAGGCAGTCAGGTTTCCCGAAATCGAAACTTCGATCCCAGTTCCAATGATGGTTTCACTACCCGCTAATACGCCCAGCGCATCAGCTCTACGCTTCGCCTCATTAAGTGCTGAATATTCATCGCCACCCAATAAAGTTTCCCGCGCGTCTTCAAGCCTGGTGTTTTCCGCTTCAAGTCGGGCTTCGCGTTGCGCTAAATCATCCAACAGACTAACTAGATCACTTTGGCGCGCATTCGCAAGAATCGACTCAGACTCGCTGTCAGCTATTGCTGCGGTCAAGGTAAATCCAAGAGCTACGAACAAAACGGTGATAACAACTTGCGTGCCACTGCGCTGCGGACTGAGTGTGCGCTTTAGTCGAAAGCGTGCCTCTTCTCCAGTTCGCGCTGGTCTGGCTCTGCGTGGGGCTGAGTGCGATCCCATACTTAGGCCTTCAGCAGATGTCTTCTAATAGCAGCAACGTTGGCGAAGATGCGCATAGTTAGCACGACTACGACACCGGTAGACATTTGGGATCCAACACCAAGTTGATCACCAAGGAAAACAATTACGGCTGCAACCAAAACGTTTGATAAAAATGAGATCACAAAGATTCGGTCATTGAACAAACCGTCAAGCACTGATCTAAATGCCCCAAACACCGCATCAAGTGCTGCCACCACTGCGATCGGGAGGTATGGCTGTAGCCACACAGGAACTGTTGGTTGCAGCAAAAGTCCAAGCACAATTCCAACTAGCAAACCGATTGCTGGAATCATGGTGCGTCCTCACTGTTCTTGGATGTAGAACTAGCCGCAGGTAACGTGATGTCCCCTACAGTCTGTAGTTCCCAGATTACGCCGTATTGCGTCTCTAACTCTTCAAGCAATAGCCCTGCCGGATTTTCTCTGAATCGACCAGCCAACTGATCAGCATCAGAACCGATTGCTGACACTACGTAAGGTGGCGACATCGGACGATAGTTAACCAGGATTGCCTCACCAGCTGCGCGAATGGCCGACGTTGGAGTCAGTCTGCGGCCGTTTATTGCTATGTCTGTCGCACCTGCTTGCCAAAGGCCATTGACAATCATCTGAAGGTCTCGGTCTATAACTTTGCCTGGAGGTGTTTCATCGCCTTGTAACGGATCTATTGGCGCATCATCTATGGTTACCGTTACTCCATCACCTGTTACCTCTGTCTGACCCGTGGCAAGGCGGAGTCGATCAAGTCGCGCTCGAGCCTGCTCACCTAGTGAAGTTCCGGCCAGAGTGGCGGCCTCAGCGTTAAGTAAATCGTTTTGCGCGGTTAACACTGACACTTCTAGTTCTTGTACTCGACGGTCAGCTGCGGTTACGCGCTCCACGAGTGCATCTCTTGTCAAGGAATTTTCACTTGCCTGAATTCTGGTTTGCGCAATGGCCATGCCAAGAACCAGAGTTACTAAAGTTGCGGCACCAGCGATAAAGAAGACTCTTAGCCGCCCAGAGTTTTGATTAGGTGCGGTATTTGCGTAATCCGAAGCCAACGCATCGGCTAGTAGCGCATCAAGTGATGCATCAACTCGCATGAAGCTCTCTTCTCATTCCAAATACCTGACGGTAATACAACAAACCTGCGTACCAGTACATAGTGATACCCCAAATTAGGAATGCCCAACCAAATACATGCGCCACTTGGCCAACAAGGCCGCTATAGGTTCCAAGTAGCACTAGTGGGAGCGCGTAGAGCAGGTTCATAGTTGCTGCTTTGCCCACGAAATGAACGGGAATGCCGGTAATTCTAAACCGCTTTAGGTAAATCAAAAGTAAGGACATAAGGACATCGCGCAAAATCAATGCGACTACAACCCAGATTGGCAATAAGTCTCGGATGTATAGCGCCGCTAACGCAGCAACTACGTACAGCCGGTCGGCAAGCGGGTCGAGCAACTCTCCTAGTCGACTGAATTGGTTTAGTTTTCTAGCCAGAAACCCATCGAGCCAATCTGTGAACGAACTCACGATCAAAATAACTAGTGCTAAACCATCATTTTCTGGACCAACAATTAGCCAGAAGAAAACCGGGACGCCGAGCAGTCGCAATGCACTAAGTGCATTTGGAATAGTCCAATTACTGTTTGCAACGCCTAACTGCGTTGGATTTGCCATATCGCAAGCCTACGGTCAACCATGGTGTTTCTATGCGATAGCCTTTCCCGAGAAGAAAAATAAGCCCTGGTACTCCAACTGGCAGAGAGCGCGGTCTCAAACACCGTTCAGTGTGGGTTCGAATCCCACTCAGGGCACCATCTAAACTTTTACAAACCAGTAAGCGAGCCTCTGATGTTCGCAATTTGCCCCAAGACACCATTGATAAATTTGCCAGATTCTGGCGTACTCAAAGTTGCGGCAATTTCGACAGCTTCTGAAACCGCTACCCCGCTATCGACCTCGGGACGCCAAAGCAATTCCGCAATTGCTACCCGAACAATGGCTCGATCTACCGCTGGCATACGTTCTAGCGGCCAATCTTGGGAGTAGGTAGAAATCACTTCATCGATTCGATCCATATGAAGTTCAACGAGTCCAGCAAGTTCGATTGCATAGTCGTTTACATCGGGGTTACGTTCGAAAATTTCCGTTGACAATACGCCACGTTGTTCAGCTTCGAAAAGTGATTCAACAGCGCGCTGTCGAGCTTTTGTTCTAGTGCGCACTTAGTTAACTCGACCTAGGTACGAACCATCTCGAGTATCAACTTTGACCTTGGTGTTTGATTCGATGAAAAGCGGAACCTTAATCTCCGCACCCGTTTCAAGGGTTGCTGGCTTGCTGCCTGCACTTGAGCGATCGCCCTGTAAACCTGGCTCGGTGTAAGTGATCATCAATTCCACGCTGGCTGGAAGCTCAAGATAAATCGGAAGGTCGTTATGAATTGCTACGACGCCTTCTTGGTTCTCCAACATGTACTTGGATCCATCACCAACAATTGCGTCTGACAAGGTGTACTGCTCGAAAGTTTGTAGGGCCATAAAGATCCACCCGTCGCCATCGCGATACAAGTACTGCATGTTTCGCTTATCAACATCGGCAGTTTCAACTGAGACACCTGCGTTAAAGGTTTTATCAACGACTTTGCCTGAAAGGATGTTCTTTAGCTTGGTGCGCACGAATGCGGGACCCTTACCTGGCTTAACGTGCTGAAACTCAACAACGGTCCAGAGTTGTCCATCGATGTTTAGGACAAGTCCATTTTTTAGATCATTAGTTGAGGCCACTTGCACTCCTTGTTAAGTACTTACAGTTCCAGTAATTCATAGGGCAAATTCGTTAGGTTTAAGTAACCCTCTGAATTAACAACAATCGTGTCCTCGACTCTGACGCCACCCTTATCCTTCAAGTAAGCGCCAGGTTCAATAGTTATGACTGTGTTAGGTGCAATCTTAGCGGCTTCGACGCGTCCGAAAAACGGATCCTCGTGTATCGCAAGTCCAACTCCGTGCCCTAGACCATGTGTGAAGTGCTCGCGATATCCGCTATCAGTCAGCGATTGATTTACTGCCTTTTCTACTTCAGTAAATTGAATGCCTGATTGGATTGTGTTTCTGCCAGCTTCCTGCGCTGAAGTTACAGCAGAATGCAATTCTGCTTGCCAATCTGACGGCTTTCCTACTACTGCAGTTCGAGTGCAATCAGCATGGTAACCATCCACTTTCGCTCCAAAATCAATCTTGAGGAAATCACCTGACTGGAGTTCTCGGTCAGTTGGCTCGTGGTGCGGAATGGCACTGTTTGGTCCGGATGCCACTATGGAAGCAAAAGCAATATCGTCAGCGCCGTATTCCCGCATTCGATGTTCAAGAGCATTCCTGATGAATTTTTCAGTTTGCCCAACTCGCACCGATTCAATTACATCCTGATAGGCCTTTGTGGAAATCTCACATGCTTGCATGATTAGTTCGATTTCACTGTCATCCTTAACAACTCGTAGCGCCTCTATGACTCCAACTGAACTCGAAAATTGGTGCTCAAAGGATGTAACAAGCTTTTGGTAGACATCAATTGAAAGGTTGGCGCCTTCGACAAGTACTTCAGATTTTTGAAGTTTGCTAAGTAGCAATTCTGGAAAATTTCGTCCAATCACAGCAGGTAACTCTGGTACTTGAGTTGCTGCCTGAATTTCATATCTTGAATCAGTAGCCAGGATCGCGTTTGAATCACTTACTAGCAGTGCTGCATTCGAACCAGTAAACCCAGTCAAGTAACGAATGTTAATCAAATCCGTTACATAGAAATACTGACCCGGCTTGATCTGAAGCTGTAGCCGGTTTATCCGCTCTAGTGTCACAGCTTTGCTAAAGCATTTAAGGCAAGCACATATGACTGCGCCCCAAAGCCACTAATCGTTCCTTTGGAGATTCCTGAAATCAATGAAGTGTGTCTGAATTCTTCCCGAGCTATCGGATTACTTAAGTGCACCTCAATCAGAGGCGCAGTAAGCATGGCTGCAGCGTCACGAATGGCGACTGAGTAATGAGTAAAAGCCGCAGGATTCATAATCACTGCAACATCTGATTTTGCTGCTTCGTGCAGCCAACCAATCAAAGTTGCTTCGTCATTGGTTTGTCGAAAATCAACATCAAAACCCAAATTTGCTGCAGTCTCCTTGCAGAGAGTTTCAATTCCAGCCAGCGTTAACGTGCCATACAACTCAGGTTCGCGAGTTCCTAGTTGATCGAGATTTGGACCGTTGAGGATCATTACATTACGCATGCTCTTCACCCTGCCCTAGTTTTCCGTGCGCTGCAATCAGCAACGCCGCATCTGGGGCTTCCAGAATTGCTGGTTTTCCAACCTGTTCTAAAACGATAAACCTAAGTTTTGAGCCACGACTCTTTTTATCAATTCGCATTGCATCATGAAGCTGATCAAACGTCGCTCTGCTGTAGGTAACAGGCAGGCCAACTCCGCTCAAGATACCTTTGTGACGATTAACAGTGTCTTCATCAAGTCGTCCTGCTAACTGCGATAGATGGGCAACAAACATCATTCCTACACTCACTGCATTGCCATGACGCCAGGTGTAGTTCTCAATGCGTTCAACTGCGTGCCCGAAAGTATGTCCGTAGTTCAAGATTTCTCGACCCGTGGAAGTTCCGAGAGTTTCCCGTAAGTCGCCGCCAACTACATCTGCCTTAACTTGAATTGCTCGCGCAATAACTTCAGGGGCATGAACCCAGCCTGGACTTTGAGCGCCCAACATATCGGATTCGATCAAGTTCAAAATAGTTTCATCGCGGATGAAGCCACACTTAATTACTTCTGCAAGTCCCCCGATGTAATCATCATGAGATTGTGAATCCAGAAAGTTCATGTCACAGATCACTGCAGCGGGCGAATAGATAGCACCGACTAGATTCTTGCCTTCACTGGTGTTTATTCCGGTCTTTCCACCAACTGCGGCGTCCACCATGGCTAACAAAGTTGTCGGCACGTGTACGACTCGGATTCCTCTGAGCCAAGTTGCTGCCACAAAACCCGCTAGGTCAGTTGTTGCGCCGCCGCCCAGCGAAATGATCACGTCATTGCGAGTGAATCCAGCTTTACCAAGCGCCATCCAGCAAAATTCCAATAC
>WLGZ01000045.1 GCA_009702945.1 Actinomycetota bacterium
AAATGAAAAAATCAAAACCCCTAGGAAGGCATAGCTCAGTCCTCGGATGTTTTTAGGCATGGCCTCAGACTAGTGCGATAGGTTTAACGGACTATGAATACCACCCAAACCGAATGGAACTTAGCCCGTCGGCAAATTGTCGGCAATGCAGCAAGTATCGGTTTCGCCGTAGCGATGTATGGGGTTTCTTTCGGCGCTCTTGGAACCACAACTGGACTTTCTATCCCCCAAACCATGGCTTTGTCGCTATTGATGTTTACCGGCGCAAGCCAATTCACATTGGTTAGCACGCTGGCTTCAGGTGGAACTGCGCTCACTGCAGTAATTGCGTCCTGGTTGATGGGAACCAGAAACGCTGCTTACTCGATGCGCATGACTCCAATTCTTAAAACTTCCGGGCCGGGACGTTTAGTAGCAGTACAGCTAACTATCGATGAGTCAACTGCGATGGGATTAGCGCAAGATGAAGAGGCTTTCGAAGGACGTGCTTCTCGCCTAGCTTTTTGGGCGACTGGACTTTCGGTTTACCTGTTGTGGAACTTAGCCACTTTCATTGGTGCCGTAAGCGTTTCGGCAATTGGCGATCCAAAGTCTTTTGGTCTTGATGCCGCAATCGCCGCAGGACTTTTTGCATTGGTCTGGCCACAGATTAAGTCGCGAACTGATTTATCCGTGGCCTTTGGTGGCGCCTTAATTGCATTGGCATTAACGCCAGTCGTGCCACCAGGTGTTCCAGTGTTAGCAGCAGCCATAGTTGCGATCATTGTTGGTTGGGTTACCGGCAGGAAACTGTCATGATGTGGTTCGCAGTACTTGCTGGCGCTGCTGGTTGTTATGCCCTCAAATATGTGGGAAGCATTATCCCGGCTCACATTTTGGAACAACCAATCGTTAAGAGAATTGTTCTACTGTTACCTATTTCTTTGCTGAGCGCACTCGTAGCGGTGCAGACATTTGCAACAAGCCAAACATTGACTTTGGATGCCCGAGTTCCTGCTTTGGCGGCAGCCACTGTGGCGCTTAAGTTTAAGACGCCATTTATTCTTGTAGTTTTGATCGCCGCAGTAACATCTGCAGCACTTAGATACTTTGGGTTAGCTGCCTAGTTCAAGTAAATGTTCAAGTCCATATGTAAGACCTGGAGTTTGGGATACTTTGCGAACTGCAAGCAAAACACCTGGCATAAATGACTCACGGTCATACGAGTCATGACGAATCGTAAGCGACTCCCCTGGACCGCCGAACAACACTTCTTGATGCGCAACTAAACCTTGCGCTCGAATACTGTGCACGGGTACGCCAGAAACATTTGCGCCACGCGCACCTGGAATTGAGTCAGATGTTGCATCAGGCATAGCCTTCATGCCAGCCCGCGCTTGCGCAATCATTTCAGCAGTTCTCCGCGCAGTTCCGCTTGGTGCATCTGCTTTTCGTGGATGATGTAATTCAATGATTTCAACGCTGTCAAAGTGTGGTGCTGCTTGCGCCGCAAACTGCATCATTAAAACTGCTGCTAAGCCAAAGTTTGGCGCGATTACGACATTCGCTTTGCTTGCTGCGAATTGCTTTTCCACTGTTGCTAATTTGTCAGCATCAAAACCAGTTGTGCCAACGACTGCATGAATGTTGTTCTCAGCTAAAAACTTTAAATTTGCCTCAACTGAATTAGGCGTAGTGAAATCAACCACTACTTCAGCGCCCTTCGAAACCAACTCCATGAGATCGTCATTAACATCGAGAGCCGCTACCAGCTCACAATCTTGGCTTGCCGAAACTGCCTCACAGACTGTAGCGCCCATTCGACCTTGAGCACCCAGTACGCCTACTTTGATTTTTGTCATTAGTTACTCCGGTCCAACAACTGCAGTAAGGCGATCTTGCGACCAAAGTTGATGTGACAGCGCATGAACTTCTTCCAAAGTTACGGCTGAAACACGATCTAAGACTTCTGACACAGACGGCACATAACCATTGTTCATCTCGGATCTAGCAATTCTGCTCATTCGAGAAGAAGTGTCTTCCAGACCCAGAACCATGCCACCACTAACTTGACCCTTCGCTTTACTCAACTCCGCAGCGGTAATGCCATTTTTGGCCACATCATCAAGCACATTTGTAATAACTTCTCGAACTTGATCTAAGTTCTTGGGACTACATCCTGCATATACGCCTGCCATACCAGCGTCTTGAAACTGTTGGCCAAAGGAATAGACGGTATAGACCAGTCCACGCTTTTCGCGCACTTCTTGGAACAAGCGGCTAGACATTCCCCCGCCTAGTGCAGCGTTGAAGACTGACTGGATGTAGCGACGCTCATCGGCTCGGTCTAGGCCTGGTACCCCAATAACAAGGTTTGCTTGTTCAGTTGTCTTATCTTGCTTAACGTAGCCACCAGTTTGCAGAACTTTGGTTTTATGCTTCATCGAAACATATGGGCTTTGGTTCCCATCAAGGGCAAAGCCACCTTGATTAAACGCTTTCCGAACTAACTTAACTACGGTTGCGTGATCGATATTTCCCGCCACCGCAACTATCATGCGATCCGGTGTGTAGTACTTCTTGTAAAAGCCATTTATTGATCGACGCGATAGTGATGAAATGTTTTCAACTGTTCCAAGAATGGATCGGCCCAATGGAGCGTCGCCAAACATAGCTTTCGAGAATTGTTCATGCACTAAATCAGCTGGATCATCATCGCGCATAGCAATTTCTTCCAAAACAACTTGGCGCTCTTGATCCACGTCAACTGAAGTGATTGTGGCGGAAGTAATCATGTCAACTAGAACATCAATTGCTTGCGGGACGCTGGTATCTAAAACTCGGGTGTAGAAACAAGTAACTTCTTTGGAAGTAAACGCATTCATTTCACCACCGACTGCATCAATAGTTGATGAGATGTCTAGTGCGCTGCGTGTCTTAGTTCCCTTAAACAACAAGTGTTCTAAGTAGTGTGCAGAGCCAGTCTGCGAGGCAACTTCATCGCGAGAGCCAATGTTTACCCAAATGCCAATCGCTGCCGATCTAACAGATGGCATTTGCTCAGTGATAATTCGAAGTCCGCCAGGCAATACTGTGCGCTTTACCAAACCGCCTTGCTCGGCGGTCAGTAACGTGCGAGTGGTCCCTGCGCGTTGTTCATGCCCAAGGACCACTGCGGAGTTTCGTGATGTCACGGTTTTAGTCTTCGTCTCCAGCGTCATCTGCGCTTTCGTCTGAACCTTCTACTACAGGTACTAGTGACAGCTTTCCACGAGGATCGATTTCCGCGATCTCTACGTGAACCTTGTCACCAACCTTAAGAACATCTTCAACATTCTCTACGCGCTTGCCACCGGAAAGCTTACGAAGCTGACTGATGTGCAACAAACCGTCCTTGCCTGGTGAAAGTGAAACGAAGGCACCGAAGTTAGTTGTCTTAACAACTGTTCCCATGTAGCGTTCGCCTACTTCAGGCATAGTTGGGTTTGCAATGGCGTTGACCTGGGCGCGAGCAGCTTCAGCTGATTCACCATTGGTTGCACCAATGTAGACAGTGCCGTCATCACCGATGGAGATGTCAGCGCCAGTCTCTTCTTGAATCTGGTTGATGATCTTGCCCTTTGGACCAATAACTTCGCCAATCTTGTCGATTGGAATCATTACGGTGATGATGCGCGGTGCATACTGTGACATTTCGTCAGGTGCATCGATTGCTTCAAGCATTACATCCAGGATTGCAAGACGTGCTTCGCGAGCCTGTGTTAAAGCGCCAGCCAAAACTGAAGCTGGAATACCATCCAACTTGGTGTCTAGCTGTAGTGCGGTAACAAATTCCTTTGTACCAGCAACCTTGAAGTCCATGTCGCCAAATGCATCTTCAGCGCCAAGGATGTCAGTTAGTGCAACATACTCAGTCTTGCCATCGATTTCATCAGAGATTAGACCCATTGCAATACCTGCAACTGGTGCCTGAAGTGGCACACCTGCATTTAGTAGTGACAATGTGGATGCGCAAACTGAACCCATTGAAGTGGAACCGTTTGATCCCAAAGCTTCAGATACCTGACGGATTGCGTATGGGAAATCCTGCTTGGAAGGTAAAACTGGAACAAGTGCACGCTCAGCTAAAGCACCGTGACCAATTTCGCGACGCTTCGGGCTACCTACACGACCGGTCTCGCCTGTTGAGTATGGCGGGAAGTTGTAGTTGTGCATGTAGTGCTTGCGAGTAACAGGTGACAAAGTGTCTAGCTGCTGTTCCATCTTCATCATGTTCAGGGTTGTTACGCCAAGAATCTGAGTCTCGCCACGTTCGAACAATGCTGAACCGTGAACGCGTGGAATTACATCAACTTCTGCACTTAATGAGCGAATGTCACGAAGTCCACGGCCATCAATACGAATCTTGTCCTTGATAACGCGCTTGCGAACTAGCTTCTTGGTTAGTGAGCGAAGCGCTGCACTTACTTCCTTTTCGCGACCTTCAAAGCTGCCAGCTACCTTTTCGATAGTTAGTTCTTTAACTCGGTCTAGTTCTGTTTCACGCTCTTGCTTGCCGGCAATTGTTAGTGCCTTGGCAAGTTCGTCAGAAACAGCGGCTTCAACTGCAGCAAATACGTCTGCTTCGTAATCCAAGAAGACTGGGAACTCTGCAGTTTCCTTGCCAGCAACTGCAGCAAGTGCAGACTGTGCGCGACACAACTCAGCGATGAATGGCTTTGCAGCTTCAAGACCTTCAGAAACCACTTCTTCAGATGGGGCCTTAGCGCCACCCTTGATAAGAGCAATTGTGTTTTCGGTAGCTTCGGCTTCAACCATCATGATTGCTACATCGTTACCAACAACTCGGCCAGCAACAACCATGTCAAAGACTGCGTCTTCAAGTTGGCTATGTGTTGGGAAGGCAACCCACTGACCGTTGATTAGTGCAACGCGAACGCCACCAATCGGTCCGGAGAATGGCAAACCTGCAAGCTGTGTTGACATAGATGCTGCGTTGATTGCGATTACGTCGTAAAGCACATCTGGATTTAGTGCCATTACGGTCACAACAACCTGAACTTCATTGCGAAGTCCCTTAACGAATGATGGGCGTAATGGACGGTCAATCAGACGGCAAGTAAGAATTGCGTCTTCAGTTGGACGGCCTTCGCGTCGGAAGAATGATCCTGGAATACGTCCAGCAGCGTACATACGCTCTTCGACGTCCACGGTTAGTGGGAAGAAATCAAACTGATCTTTAGGTGATTTACCTGCAGTAGTAGCGGATAGCAACATTGTGTCGTCATCCATGTAAACAACTGCGGTTCCGTTTGCCTGACGTGCAAGACGTCCGGTTTCGAACTTAACTGTGCGCTTTCCGAATGACCCATTGTCAATCACAGCAACGCTGGTCTGTACTTCGTTACCCTCCATGGGTAACCTCCCTCTTCATAAAGGGATAACACTGCACTTCTAACGAGTGAAATGCATTCAAATCACATGTCGATCTTCGATCGAGAAGCGCGGCTCATTGAGCCGAACTTCACTACCGAGGACCGACCAAACTGCTCGAATGTGCGTGCTATCCGCGGTTATCGCAAAACTGCGAGTCTTGATTTTGTGCTTGCTGTGCCGACACGAAATCGGCACAGCTCACTTCCTAAGAAGCGCACGAAAAGTTATCTGCGGATACCGAGTTTTTCGATAATCGCGCGGTATCGGTTGATGTCTGTCTTGGTTAAGTAATCAAGTAGACGACGACGTTGACCAACAAGCAGTAGCAAACCGCGACGGCTGTGGTGATCGTGCTTATGAGTTTTTAGGTGTCCGGTTAGATCGTTGATGCGCTGTGTCATCAAGGCAATCTGGACTTCTGGGCTTCCGGTATCGCCAGGCTTTGTGCCGTGTTCAGCGATGATGGCCTGCTTTACTGCAGATTCCAATGGCATAGATTTTTTCCTCTCGGGCGCGAACAGATCCGTAGATCTTTAGATGTGACACGAGATGTGGGGCGCCCGCCCCTCATTCGTCTGTGTTGTAAGGCTAACAGTTAGGGCTTGTTAGAGCGAAATCGTGAGATTGAGCCCCATAGGTGCAGCGAAATCGTGAGATTGCGCCCTAATTCAGGTACTTTTCCAGGTCAGCTTTGGCAGCTTCCACCTCTCGATCCATAGCTTCCAGTAATTCTGGGATGCCAGCAAAGCTCTCCATGTCCCGAATGTGCGAGACGAAGTCCAAATCCACGACTTTGCCATATAGGTCCAGGCCAGATTCACCAATTACATAAGCCTCGACTCGGCGATTAACTACATCGTCAAATGTTGGATTAGTGCCCACGCTGATTGCAGAACTATGGGCTACGCCATCAATCCATAGCAAACCTGAATAAACGCCATCAGCTGGAATTAGCAGTCCGCCCTGAACGTCAATGTTTGCGGTTGGATAGCCGATTTCTCTTCCCCGATGGTCACCATGAACTACTTCACCCGAAACTCGGTGCGCTCGACCCAATAAGCCGTTCGCACCTTCAACGTGTCCCTTCAAGATCGCATTGCGAATTCGAGTTGATGACCATGCTGTTGAGTCACCAACTAAGTCAACAATGCGAACTTCGAATCCAAACTTCTTTGCCAGTTCTTGAAGTGTTTCAACTGTGCCACTGGCACCATGTCCAAATCTAAAGTTTCGGCCGACAATAACAACTTGCGCATTCAAGGCACCTATCAATATGTCCTCTACAAACTCATCGCTGGACATGTGTGCCATTGCATCTGTGAATTTCAAGGTCTCAACGTGATCCACGCCGTTTTCCAGAAGAAGTGTTGCGCGTCGCTGCGGAAGGGTAAGTAAGCCGGCAAATGAATCTGGTCGAAGAAATGCCTTGGGCGGCGGATCAAACGTAGCTGCGGTTAAAGTGCCATTGATGCTGTTCGCAATACTTTTTGCGATCCCAAGTACCTGACGGTGGCCAGCATGGACTCCATCAAAGACACCAATGGTGACAACAACTGGAACATTTGGGCTACTCATTAGTTGCAAACACTACCAATGGATGAAGCACTGAGTCGGAATTATCAAACAATCCAATTGCCCTGCCATCCGGCGAAATCAGACCAACATGGCCTGAAGCTAGATCTGCTGGCGCCGAGAGTCTTACTCCGTTAACAGCCTTGCTTGCCTGTTCTTCAGTTAACACAATATGTTGGAAGCCGGCCTTGACTGCTGTTGCCAAGTCCAT
>WLGZ01000046.1 GCA_009702945.1 Actinomycetota bacterium
AAGCTTTGATCTTTCCAATACCTGGGAGTGATTCCAAAATTGTTACTACGCGCATTCCCGAAACAATGTCATCGCTATCTGCAACTGAAAGAACTTCAGTAAAGGTAACTTTTGATTCCTTTAACTGGCGACGAAGTGCGGCACGTTTGGTTCGAACTTCAACAGCCTTGGCAGACGCAGCAATGCGTTGCTCATTAGTTAAGACTGGGACGGCCACTTCGCTATGTTACTAGCAATGGTGGCGGCGGCTTCAGCGATATTCGCAGCTGCGGTGATTGGCCGTCCGATAACCAACAAGTTAGCCCCATCTGAGAGTGCTTGCTCTGGGGTAGCAATCCGTTTTTGGTCACCAGCATCAGATCCAGCTGGACGAACGCCAGGTGTGATCAAAACGGTCTCTGGTCCTACTTCAGCTCGAACTGCTGCAACTTCTTGGGGCGAGCAAACGATTGCGCGCGCTCCAGCTGCAACAGATTGTGAAGCAAGGCGCTTCACGATGTCTTGAGCTGAACCATTCCAACCCATGGCCGAAAGTTGGTCTTGGGAAAGTGAAGTCAGGATGGTTACTGCAGTTACATAAGTGTCTGGCAACGCTTCTACGGCTGCCTTAACCATGTCTTGGCCACCTGAAGCGTGAACCGTTAAGTACTTAGGTGCCAGTTTGGCTACCGCATGAGCAGCGCCAGCAACAGTTGCCGGAATGTCATGCAGCTTTACGTCTAGGAAGATGTCACAACCACTTGCTTCGCGGGCAACATGAACTGCGTCATGACCATCACGCAAGAAAACCTCAAGGCCAACCTTTACAACCTGAACATGCGGTGCAACTGCCGTTGCCCATTCCCGCGCGGTTGCTAAATCAGGGGCATCCAGGGCAACTGCGATCGGAGCTTTAGACATCTTTGATCCTTCTAGTTGTGGCGTGCCAAGCCAACAACTTCGCTAAGCGAGTTGTAGCCACGGGACTGTAGTTCTTGACCTAATTCATTTGCTATCCGCCAAGGTGCACCTGGGTCACCAAAGACCACAGTGCCGATGCTGACTGCGCTTGCGCCAGCTGCAATGAACTCAAGTGCGTCATGCCCAGTGCGAATTCCACCCATGCCAAGGATTGGTAAGTGTGGCAGCGCTGCATGCACCTGATAAATCGCGCGAACTGCAACTGGGCGAATTGCTGGACCAGATAAACCGCCGGTGCGACCGCCAAGCATTGGCTTCATTTGATCAACGTCAATTACCATGCCCAGCAAAGTGTTGATCATTGATACGCCATCAACTCCGGCATCAACAACGCTGTGAGCAATTTCCACAATGTCAGTTACATCTGGTGAAAGCTTTGCCAAGACTGGCGCATCAGAATGCCAAACCGATCGAACAGTTTCGATGACTTGGGCAGCTGAGACTGGGTTGCAAGCAAATACTTGGCCACGGGATTCAACATTTGGGCAAGAGATGTTTACCTCTAGCCCATCGACTCCTTCAACTTTGGCAAGAATTCGAGCAAGCTCACCGAATTCATCTACGTTATTGCCAGCAATCGAAACGATGGTTGTCACATTGTTGGCACGGAGCCACGCCAAATCATTTTCTAAAAAGGATTCAATGCCTGGACCTTGCAAACCAATGGAGTTGAGCATGCCACTTGGAGTTTCTGCCATACGAGGAGTTGCTCGACCAGAACGCGGTGCCATCATGATGCTCTTAGTTACTACTGCGCCAAGAGTTGAAACATCACCAAACTGCGCAAGCTCTTTACCAGCAGCTGCGCAACCTGATGCAGTCAATGTTGGAGCAGCTAGTTGAAGTGAGCCAAGGCTGGTAGTTAAATCAACAAACATTAGTGACCACCTGGACGTGGTGCGCCAAACGCATCACTTGGCACAGTGTGCACGTCATCCCAGCGAACTCGATCGCCGCGGAAGACTGGACCATCAACGCAAGAACGCGACATCCGAGTTACGCCATCATCACCAATAACTGGAAGGACACAGGTCATGCAAACGCCAATGCCGCATGCCATCGACTCTTCGACAGCGCACTGACTAAATGCCCCGTTGTCTTGAGATACCTTCGCAACTGCTTGCAACATCGGCATAGGACCGCAGGCATAGACCGCTTGCGATTTGTTCTTGTTGATCACATCAGCCAATACGTCAGTTACTCGGCCGCGAACTCCTGAAGTTCCGTCATCAGTTGTAACGATTACTGAATCCGCGACGCCCTTTAGGTCTAGAACACCAAAGAGTTTTTCCTGAGTAGCGGCGCCCAGCACAACATCAACTCGGCAACCACGTCCACGAAGTTCTCGTGCCAGTAATTCCATTGGTGCTGCGCCGTAACCACCAGCAACAATTACGCAGGAGATCGGTTGGCGCGGCAATACAAATGGCTTACCAAGCGGTGCGATTACGTCAATGACGTCGCCAGCACTTTGAGTTGCTAGCCACTGTGTGCCCTGACCATGGGCCGCAAAAATGATTTCCAGAGTTTGACCAGGTGTTGACTTGTGAATCGAGAATGCTCGACGAAGCAACATTCCCCCACCGATTCCACCAACTGCAACTGCAGCAAAATGCCCAGGTGCAACTTCATCAACTTCTGGGGCATCCAAAATCAAATGCAAGTAGTTTCCTACTGGAGAGATTGATCGAATCGTGCATTGCATTTGTTTGGCGCTCATGATTGCTTCGCTAACAATGCATTTAACTCAGCCACATGCTCTTGAATGGATTTAACCTTCATAGGGCCAGCTTGCAATGATGCAATACCTTCAACGGCAGCGGCTAAACCTTGCACGGTAGTAATAGATGCCGTGTTTGCCAGAACAGTTGCCATTCGGATTTCGTATCCGTCGCGACGGGCGCCAGTTCCGTATGGAGTGTTGACAACTAAATCGATGTCGCCATCCATGATTGCTTCAACGGTAGTTTTCAAACCTTCACTTGATCCGATGTGTTGCTTAGCAACTAACTTGCTCTCAATGCCATTTTGTTTCAAAAACGCTGCAGTTCCTTCAGTGGCCATAATTGTGAAGCCCATTTCAACTAGCTTTCGAACTGGAGCTACGGCTTGTTCCTTGTCACGATCTGCTACCGAGACAAAAACTGATCCACTTTGTGGCAAACCATCCCGGTATGCCGCAAGTTGTGACTTGGCGAAAGCAGTTCCGAAGTCAACGTCAATTCCCATGACTTCACCAGTTGATTTCATTTCAGGACCCAGCACAGTATCCACTCCCATGAAGCGAGCAAATGGCAGCACGGCTTCCTTGATGCTTACTGCGCTACCAACTGGTGCATCACCACCATCACCAACTGGACGCAAGAAACCTTCTTTGCGAAGGGTTGCAATGGAATCCCCTACTGCGATTCGGGCTGCAGCTTTTGCCAGCGAGATACCAGTGGCCTTTGAAACGAATGGCACAGTTCGCGAAGCGCGTGGATTTGCTTCTAGGACATACAAAATTCCATTGGTAAGTGCGTATTGCACGTTCAGCAAACCGCGCACGCCAACACCCTTTGCAATACCAAGAGTTGAAGTTCGAATCCGCTCAATTTCTGCTGGGCCCAATGTGTAAGGCGGTAGTGAGCAAGCAGAGTCACCCGAGTGGATTCCAGCTTCTTCAATGTGCTCCATTACGCCGCCGAGATAAAGCTCAGTTCCGTCGTAGAGCGCATCGACATCGATTTCAATTGCATCATCTAAGAAACGGTCAACCAGTACTGGATGTTCCGGATTAACTTGGGCTGCGCGAGTTAAGTAGTCATGCAACATGGTTTCGTCGTAGACAATTTCCATGCCACGGCCGCCGAGCACAAATGATGGGCGAACTAGAACTGGGTAGCCAATTCGATTGGCAATCTCGCGAGCGTCTTCAAACGAAGTTGCCATGCCATGTTCTGGTGATGGCAATCCAGCTTTTTCTAGAACTTCGCCGAAGGCGCCGCGTTCTTCAGCTAAGTGAATCGCTTCGGGCGCAGTTCCCAACAGAGTTACGCCCGCATCTTTAAGACCTTGCGCTAAACCAAGTGGAGTTTGGCCACCAAGTTGGGTGATTACGCCAAGCACAGGTCCAGCCAAAGTTTCAGCATGGATTACTTCAAGTACGTCTTCCAAGGTTAGCGGTTCGAAGTAGAGGCGACTTGATGTGTCGTAGTCAGTAGAGACCGTCTCAGGATTGCAGTTGATCATGATGGTGTCTAAACCTTTTTCGCGCAGAGTCAGCGAGGCGTGCACACAGGAATAATCGAATTCAATTCCCTGGCCAATTCGGTTTGGACCAGAACCAAGAATGATCACCGCAGGATTGGCACGAGGCGCAACTTCGGTTTCTTGGTCATAAGACGAATAGTGATACGGAGTAAGGGCTGCAAATTCAGCCGCGCAAGTATCAACTGTTTTGTAGACCGGACGAACATCTAAGGTGTGACGGATGCCGCGCACTTCTGCTTCAGAAATCCCGCGGATCAAACCGATTTGGGCATCCGAGAAACCGTGACGCTTAGCAGCAACAATTGTGTGGCGATCTAGCGCAGATGCGGCCTTAAGTTCCCGCGCAACTTCGCAAAGCAAAACGATTTGATCCAAGAACCAAGGATCAATCTTTGTGGCATCAAAAACTTGTTCAACGGTTGCACCAGCCCAAAGTGCTAATTGCACTTGATTTAGTCGTCCGTCGGTTGGAATCTTCATCTTGGTCAACAAATCTGCAATGTCGATTGACTTTGGATCTTGGGACCAGACAAAAAGGTTTTCTTTACGTTCAATTGAGCGAAGCGCTTTATGAAGTGCTTCGGTGAAGTTACGGCCAATCGCCATAGCTTCGCCAACTGACTTCATGGTTGTAGTTAAAGTCTGATCAGCATTAGGGAACTTCTCAAATGCAAAGCGTGGGATTTTTACGACTACATAATCCAGAGTCGGCTCAAATGAAGCTGGAGTTTCCTTAGTGATGTCGTTAGGAATCTCATCCAAGGTGTAACCGATTGCTAATCGAGCAGCAATCTTTGCGATTGGGAAGCCAGTTGCCTTACTTGCCAATGCAGATGAGCGCGAAACGCGTGGATTCATTTCGATCACAATGATTCGGCCATTAGCTGGGTTGACCGCAAACTGAATGTTGCAGCCTCCAGTGTCAACGCCGACGGCGCGAATAATTGCGATACCTAGATCACGAAGTCTTTGGAATTCGCGATCAGTAAGTGTCATTGATGGTGCAACTGTTATCGAGTCACCAGTGTGCACACCCATTGGGTCTACGTTTTCAATGGAACAAACCACAACAACGTTGTCTTTGTTATCGCGCATCAACTCAAGTTCGTACTCTTTCCAGCCAATGATTGACTCTTCGAGTAAAACTTCAGTTGTTGGGCTAGCTTGCAAACCAAGGCCAGCGATGCGATGTAGATCTTCTTCGTTGTAGGCAATACCCGAACCAGCGCCACCCATTGTGAACGACGGACGAACGACGACTGGGTAACCAAGTTCCTTCACGCCATCTAAGCAATCCTGCATAGTGTGGCAAACAAAAGACTTAGCACTTTCGCCTCCGATGTCAGCTACGATCTGGCGGAATAACTCGCGGTTCTCGCCGCGTTCAATAGCGTCAACGTCAGCGCCAATTAGTTCAACGTTGTACTTATCAAGTACTCCGTTTTTGAAAAGTGCAATTGCAGTATTTAGTGCGGTCTGCCCACCAAGTGTTGGCAACAAGGCATCGGGTCGTTCACGTTCGATAATTGTGGCAACCACTTCAGGAGTAATTGGCTCGATGTATGTGGCGTCGGCAAATTCAGGATCAGTCATGATTGTGGCCGGATTGCTATTGACCAAAATCACTCGAAGGCCTTCGGCTTTAAGTACTCGGCAAGCTTGAGTTCCGGAGTAATCGAATTCACATGCCTGGCCAATCACAATTGGGCCAGAGCCAATCACCATTACCGATTTGATGTCGCTGCGACGTGGCATTAGCGCTTACCCTCCATCAGTTCAACAAATCGATCAAACAAGTAAGCCGAATCGTGCGGACCAGCCGCGGCTTCGGGGTGATACTGAACGCTAAATGCTGGAACGTCAACACATTCCAAACCTTCAACGACATTGTCGTTAAGGCAGACATGGCTAACCCGTACGGTGCCATAAGGAGTTTGTGAGTCACGGTCAATCGGAGCATCGACTGCAAAGCCATGGTTATGCGCAGTTACTTCAACTTTGTTCGTCGTGCGATCCATAACGGGTTGATTGATTCCGCGATGACCGTAACGAAGTTTGTACGTTCCGAATCCAAGAGCGCGGCCCAAGATTTGATTGCCAAAACAGATTCCAAAGAATGGGCGCTTGGCATCAAGAGTTGCTTGCACAAGTGAGATGGCGTGCAATGCAGTTGCTGGATCGCCCGGGCCATTTGAAACGAAGATGCCATCTGGACCGGCAGCCAATAAATCTTCAGCTGAGATGGTTGCAGGTACGACGTGCACTTCAATCCCCCGCTGGGCCATCAAATGCGGAGTCATTGACTTAATGCCTAAGTCAAGAGCAGCAACCTGAAACTTCTTAGTACCAACTGCGGGCACGACGTAAGTTTGCTTAGTTGAAACAGTTTCGGAAAAACTAGCGCCAGACATTTCTGGAACTTCTCGCACTTTGCTCAACAAGGATTCGATTTCTTGCTCAGCAGCTGTGCCTGAGAAGATTCCAACGCGCATTGCGCCATGTTCCCGAAGGTGCCTTGTCAATGCGCGAGTATCAACATCGCTGATACCAACTACGTTTTGCTTTCGTAACTCGTCATCAAGACTTATCGTGGAGCGCCAGTTTGATGGGCGGCGAGCTGGATCTCGAACTACATAACCGGAAACCCAAATTTGTTGCGATTCATCGTCTTCGTCATTCCAACCAGTGTTACCAATGTGTGGCGCAGTCTGCACTACAACCTGGCCACAATACGAAGGGTCAGTGATCGTCTCTTGGTAGCCAGTCATCCCAGTTGAGAAGACTGCTTCACCAAAAGCACTTCCATCGGCACCATATGAACGACCTGTGAATACTTGACCATCTTCAAGTACTAGGACGGCTCGGGTCATGCGTTGAGTTCTCCATTCAGCACAGTTGGTTTACCGCGATAGAACGTTGCAACAACTTTGCCGGGAAGGGTGCGTCCTGCGTACGGGGT
>WLGZ01000047.1 GCA_009702945.1 Actinomycetota bacterium
AATGAGCAAGCAAATCGATCCACGTGGACCACGTTTTGGTGCTGCCATCACAACTGTTGTTCTAGCTGTAATTTTGCTGACCATTCCAACGAGCGTTGCAACAGTGCTGTTGGGAATTCAAACAGTCGTGTTTGCGCTGGGTGCCTTCGTTGGATTGCATGCTCAGCCGTACGGAATCATTTACCGCAAGTTGGTTTTGCCGCGCATTGCAAAGCCAACAGCCTTAGAAGCAGTTGAGCCACCACAGTTTGCGCAGTTCGTTGGATTTTTGTTTGCAGCAACCGGTTTGATCGCACTTCTTGCCGGCGCTGAACTAGTAGCAACGATTGCAGTTGGCTTTGCATTAGGTGCAGCGTTCTTGAATGCAGCATTCAATTTCTGCCTGGGCTGCGAAATGTATCTAATCGGCAAACGAATCTTTTCCTAACCAAACCAAACTTAAAAATAAAAGGAGCAACAATGAGTAACCAAGCACTAGTAGATGCCGAATGGGCACTGGCGCACCTAGACGATGCAAAAGTAGTTTTCATCGAAGTAGATGAAGACACTGAGGCATACGCAGGCAATCACGTTAAGAATGCAATCGCACTTAATTGGAAGACCGACCTGCAAGATCCAGTTCGCCGTGACTTTGTAAACAAAGAACAGTTCGAGGCCTTGCTAAGTGCCAAGGGTGTTTCCAACGATGACACCGTTGTGCTTTACGGCGGAAACAATAACTGGTTTGCTGCCTACGCATACTGGTACTTTAAGCTTTACGGTCATGGCGATGTTCGCTTACTTGATGGCGGACGCAAGAAGTGGGAACTCGATGGCCGCGAATTAGTCAGCGAAGTTCCAAGTCGCGCTGCAACAAAGTACGTAGCTAAAGAACAGGATCGTTCAATCCGTGCTTTCCGCGAAGATGTTCTAAAGGCAATCGGAACTCAGAACCTTGTTGATGTTCGTAGCCCGGATGAATACGCTGGTCGCTTGCTTGCACCAGCACACTTGCCACAAGAAGCTGCTCGCATCGGTGGACACATTCCAACGGCCGCAAACATTCCGTGGAGCAAGGCTGCAAATGAAGATGGTTCATTTAAGTCCATCGATGAACTAAAGGCGCTTTATGAAGGTGCCGGTGTGGATCTAAAGAAAGACACCATCGCTTATTGCCGAATCGGTGAGCGTTCCGCACACTCATGGTTTGTATTGCACGAGTTACTAGGTGTTAAGAACGTCAGTAATTATGACGGTTCATGGACTGAATACGGCTCACTTGTTGGCGTGCCAGTTGCTGTTGGCGACGAGCCAGGTTCTGCATGAGTGGTTGCGGCGCAGTAGTTGGCGGCGTCTCTCTAGACAACGTTGACATTACTAATCAGGCAGTAATCCAAGGTGTGATCTCATCTGGAGACGTTCCGGCTTCGGTTGGCTATGCCCGCTTGCTCGATCGAAACGATGAGTTCGTAGCCGAAGTGCCAATCTCAAAGCAGGGGGAGTTTCGATTCTTCACAGTTGCTGGCGATTGGACTGTGGTTGCCTTGGTTCCGGGAGCGAATAGCCGGACCCCGGTTCAAGCCACAATCGGCAAGGTTCTTGACGTTGACATTGCAGTATCCAAATAGTTCTAACTAAAACAAAGGCTGGCTTTCACCCGAAAGCCAGCCTTTAACTTTGAAAACTATTTTCCTTCAGGAATCAAATTCATGTAGTCAACCTTGATACAGCGATCCATGACGACTTTCATGCCTGCATCTTGTGCCTGCTTTGCCACTTCGTCATTCACAATGCCTAGCTGCATCCACCAGGCCTTGCCTGCAGCAGAATCTGCAATAGCTGGGAACTCTGTTTCAAAAACTGTTGGCATGTCTTCGCCCTTGCGGAATACGTCGACGATGTCTGGGATTATTGGCAATTCAGCAAGTGATTTGTAAACACGTTGGCCCAACATTTCACCAGTCACCGTCGGGTTGATCAAGTACACATCCAAGTGAGTCTGTTCAATTAGGTAGGCAGCAACCTGATGGCTTGCTCGTTCCGGGTTTCTTGAGACACCTATTACAGCCACTGAGGATGCCTCTTCAAGAATTGATTTGATTTCGGCGCTGTTCATGTTGGTTACTCCTCGGCTTGGCTACTTACCTGACAATACTGGGCGGATAGACTGGATACATGGCTGAGACGTTCTATACCGGATTACTGGTTGTGGCTTCACTTTCCATCACTGGGTATGCGTCTTACATGGTCTACAAACTTTTTAAGGGTCAAGCATGAGCACCAAACTGCATCCGGACTTAGCTCCGTTGTCTTGGCTAGTTGGCACGTGGGTTGGCGTAGGCGTCGTTGGCTATCCAAGCATGGAATCTGATATTCAAGTTGGCCAGGAACTAAGTATTCACTCTGACGGCCGGCCATTTTTGATTCACTGGTCGCGCACTTGGGAACTTGATGATGAGGGTGAACGAGTTCGCCCGCTTGCTTTGGAAAGTGGATTCTGGCGCCCACGACCAGACAATGAAGTTGAATTACTTCTGGCCCATCCAACTGGATTCCTAGAATCTTGGTTTGGCAAAGTCACAATTACAGGTTTAGAAAATGCTCAGATCACTGGTGCTCGAGTTGAGTTAAAGACTGACGCAGTATTGCGCACAGCATCGGCAAAGCAAGTTGATTCTGGTGAACGCATTTACGGATTGGTCGACGGCAACATCGGTTGGGTTTATGACATGGCTGCTGAAGGTCATGCCATGAAATCTCACGCTTCATTCCATCTAACAAAGGCAATGACACCATGAGCAACGAATGGGATGACGTCTTACGCGATCAGGGCTATCGAATCACCCCGCAACGCCAGTTAGTGCTTGAAGCCGTTAACACCTTGGGTCACGCAACTCCTGAAGAACTTCTGTCTGAGGTTCAAAAGACTGCTGCTGCTGTAAATCTTTCAACGATTTATCGAACCCTAGAAGTTCTAGAACAAGTTGGTTTGGTGACTCATGCCCACATTGGTCACGGCGCACCGACATATCATTCCGTCGATAACGATGCCCATATCCACTTAGTTTGTGACACTTGCCAGGGAGTGCAATCGATTCCGGCAGACGCTGCGGAACTATTTGTGCAGATGCTGCGCGAGAAAGCTGGATTTGAGACGGACGTGGCCCACGTTTCGGTTCATGGTCAGTGCGCATCCTGCATGGATCGCCAAAAGCTGATTTAGCCCTTAGCAATAAAGGTTTCCAGTACGCATTAACTGCGAGAGAATGTTGTTATGACCGCTATTCCGCACATGGATGACACCAGCATTGATGCTGGTGTGCCCTGGCATTTCGGAGAGCCTTTCAAGGAACAGCGTGAGTTAGTTGCTGGACGTGGGCGAGTAGATCTTTCGCATCGCGGGGTAGTGACTGTTACTGGTCCCGATCGCAAGTCTTGGATGCATTCCATCACCACTCAAGACTTTGAATCTCCAGTTGCACATCTAACTTCTTTGATTTTGTCGCCACACGGTCACATTGAACATGACATTCACGTAGCTGAACATAACGACACCATTTGGATCAGTTGTGAGCCAGGAACTGTCAATGACTTAATCAACTATGTAGAGTCCATGAAGTTCATGCTTCGAGTAGAAGTTAAAGACTTATCTGATGAAATTGCAATCGTTGGCGCACCTGGCTGGATTGAATCTGACAAGTATCCGGTTTGGCATTCATCTGAAGCTTTCGTAAACGGCTCGTCAGCCAGTGATAAGTATGTGGCAACCCGTCCGGCTGATTGGAAAGTCAGTGAACTATTTGTGCCACGTGCTGACCTCGAAGAAGTTTTGAATCAAGAAACTCAAGTTGGAACTTGGGCTTGGGAAGCACATCGAATTCGCGCAGGTGTTCCGCGCCTTAACTTTGAAACTGATCACAAGACAATCCCGCATGAAGTTGGTTTGATTGGTTCATCAGTTCACTTGAACAAGGGTTGCTATCGCGGCCAAGAGACAGTTGCTCGGGTTTATAACTTGGGCAAGCCACCGCGTCGCATAGTCCAGCTCGAACTAGATGGTTCGACTAACGACCTGCCAGCAATTGGTGATGCAGTTTTGCTAGATGGCAAAGAAGTTGGGCGAGTAACTTCGGTGACCCAGGATTACGAAAGTGGTCCGCTGGCCCTGGCTGTAATTAAGCGCTCGGTTCCAACGGACGCAGTTCTAACAGCTGGCACAGTTGCTGCTAGCCAAACCGTAATTGTTGAATAACTTTTTTAGTTAAAACCAGAATGCCTTACTTGATTTGCTGATTAACTTTTCTTGTCGAAAGGTTTTTTGTGACTACATTTGCTGAGTCGATTACGGTTGCTGATCTGGATCGTGATCCGTACCCGATTTATGCCAGGTTAAGAAAAGAAGCGCCAGTAGCTTATGTGCCGGCAGTAAACCTTTGGCTAGTAACTCGAGCCGAAGATGTGGAATTTGTAACTACCCATCCGGATTTGTTTACTGCACAAGTTAGCGACTCGACACTTGACCGTTCATTTAAAGGCAAGAGCCTGCTCACCATGGATGGTGAAGAACATCTAAATATGCGCAAGAGCCTCGATAGCAAGTATCGGCCACGAACTGTTTCCACATACATTGATGATTTAGTTACTCCCATTGCAAAAAAGCAGCTTTCGGAAATCGTTTCAAATGATCGTCGTGAGTTAGTTGCCTCATATTTTGAACCAATTTCAGTTCTAGGATTAGGTGCCGTATTGGGGCTTGGGCATCTAAGTGCAGAAACTATGCAGCATTGGTTTCATGGTCTGGCTATGGGCGCTACCAATTTTGAACGAGACCCAGAAAAGCAAAAGATCTCAGATGCTGTTGAAGCAGAAATGAATGACGAGCTTTTGCCAATCATGGAGCGATTGCTAAAGACTCCAGATGATTCAACGATGTCCCATATGTTGCATTCAGGCATGGCGCCAGGCGAGCATCGAACTGCGGAATATGTCCTGCCAACTCTCAAGCTCACAATTTTGGGTGGCATGCAAGAGCCAGGACATGGAGCCGCGGCAACATTTTTTGCGCTCGCAAATATCCCTGGTGCATTTGATCGACTTCGAGAGAATCCTGACCTTTGGGATGATGTGATCCAAGAGGGTTTGCGTTGGATTGCTCCGATTGGAACTCAGACTCGCCAAACCACGCAGGATGTGGAGTTGGGTGGAGTTGTTATTCCGGCTGGCTCAGCCGTTGCCGCAGTGGTGGCAAGTGCATCACGAGATGAAACAGTTTTCTCCGACCCAGATAAGTTCGACATGGATCGACCACGTCAATCCAATGCATCATTTGGGTATGGTCCTCATTTTTGTGCCGGGCATGCATTCGCTCGTGGCTTGGAGCGGATTTCACTTCAGGTTCTAATTGAAGGCTTGCCAAACATTTCACTGCAAAACAGTAATGAAGTTGAGTTTGCTGGCTGGGAATTCCGAGCGCCAACTGCGTTACATGCGAGTTGGTAGTTAAACCTCAAGCGTGACAGTCATTGGGCCGTCACAAACTGCACTAATTCGCATATCCGCTCCGAACTTTCCAGTTTCAACCTGAGCACCAAGATCTCGTAAAGCCCGAACTACGTTTTCAACTAGCGGCTCAGCTTGGGGACCACGCGCTGCTTGTTGCCAAGTCGGGCGGCGGCCATTCGAGGTGTCAGCGAAGAGCGTGAATTGGCTGATAGCCAAGATTGGCAAGCTAGCGTCGGCCGCGGCTACTTCAACAGAATCTGAGTTAACAGATTTACCAGCTGCTTTCAAGGCTGCAGATTCGAAGATTCGTAGCTTCCAAATCTTGTCTGCCAGAACCGCACACTTGCTTTCATCGTCATCGACGCTTACGCCAATCAGGACAAGTAGTCCCGGACCGTCAAAGGCACCAATAGTTTGGCCTTCGACAACAACACTGGCACCATCAACTCTTTGAACAACTGCACGCATACTGACATTCTGCCGTGCTTTAACGGCAGTTCGCATTAGGTGTCCAATACTCAAACGTGGAACTATAGGGGAGTGTCAGTTCCTGTTGCTTATGTAGTCCGAAGTGGTCTTGTTGAAGGCGCACACTTTGGCAGCGCGGTTGTTGTCGACGCGCAGGGCAAAGTTGAATGGTCAATTGGCGATGTTTCAACTGCGATGTTCCCGAGGTCCTCAAGCAAATTGATGCAGGGCCTGGCCATGGTCAGAAATGGTTTGCCACTCAAGGACGAGTTACTTGCCCTGGCTTGCGCATCTCACAGTGGCGAAGACTTCCATTTAGCTGGAGTTCAAGATATTTTGAACGCCGCAAATCTAGATACCTCGGCGCTGCAGTGCCCAGCGGACTGGCCACTTGATGAAATCGAACGCGATACTTTGCTGGCTGCTGGTCTTGGCAAGTCTTCCTCCTACATGAATTGCAGTGGCAAACATTCAGCAATGTTGTTTACCTGTGTACTCAATGGCTGGGATACCGATACCTACTTGAAGGCAACTCATCCGTTGCAATTAGCGTGCAAGGAAACCATCGAATAAATCACCGGCGAGAAAGTTGAACACATAGGTGTTGATGGCTGTGGTGCACCACTAATGTCAACCACATTGGTTGGCCTAGCTCGCGCATTCTCGAAATTTGCTGGTCCAGCTGCAGATGCCGAGCAAAAAAAGATTGCCGATGCAATTCGGGCTAATCCTGAATATCTTGGTGGCACTCGTCGTGATGTAACAAAACTTATGCAAGGAGTGCCGAGCCTGGTAGCCAAAGATGGCGCTGAAGCCGTCTATGGAGTTGGTCTAGGTGATGGACGGGCACTTGCCTTAAAGATTGAAGATGGAGCGGACCGCGCTCGGATCGTAGTTGCAATGTCGATTTTGCAAAATGTAATGGGTGTTGTTTCTCAAGAAGTTGAAAGACAACTGGAAAGCCAAGAACTACTTGGTGGCGGCGTGCACGTTGGACAAGTAATTCCGGCGTTTTCTGTCTAACTTCTAGCTAACGAGTTCTTTACGGTATTTCATTACTTCTGAAGTCATACCAATTCCAACAACTCCAATGAGAATTTCACCTCTGAAATAACCCATGACTAATTCATCGGATAACTCTCCTGCGACTAGTTCATAACGATCAGCCAG
>WLGZ01000048.1 GCA_009702945.1 Actinomycetota bacterium
CAGGTATCCCTGCTAATGCATTTGCGGAGGCATCCAAGTTAACTTCGATAACCATCCCGGAAACATTTACAACGATTGGGCAGGGCGCTTTCTCGAACACACCGGCATTAGCTTCCATTACCATCCCAGCGAACGTTACAAGCATTGAGCAGGGAGCATTTGTCAACTCGGGACTTACCACGATCACATTTGCATCTGGTTCCAAGCTTGCAAGCATTGGGCAGAACGCATTTGTTGGCAGTGACAGGCTGACTTCCATTACCATCCCAGCAAGTGTCATAACCATCGGTGCCAGTGCATTTTCAAATAATCCATTCTTTGCTCCGCCCGGAACACTATCGCTAACTGCCATTGATGTTGACCCTGCGAACCCGAACTATAAATCAATTGATGGCGTGCTTTTTGACAAAGATGCAACAACATTGATCCAATACCCATCAAGAAAGAGCAATACCACCTACAGCATCCCTGCAGGAGTTACAAGCATCGGCAAAGAAGCCTTTAGTAGATCAACCCTTCTAACTTCCGTAACTATCCCGGCAAGCGTTGCCACAATTGCTGAGTCCGCGTTTCGTGGAACAACATCACTATCGTCCGTCAATATCCCAGCAAGTGTTACAGGCATTGGAAATAACGCGTTCTTTGGTGCAAGCACTCTTGCAAATATCACCTTCACAGGAAACGCTGCGCCAACAATTGGAAGTGGCGCGTTTACCGGAGTTGCCAGCTCGGCAAAGGCATGCGTCAAAACTGGCGCCACTGGCTTTACTACATCTGGATCTCCTGCACGCTGGAATGGG
Source organism: Actinomycetota bacterium (assembly GCA_009702945.1). Taxonomy (GTDB): domain Bacteria; phylum Actinomycetota; class Actinomycetes; order S36-B12; family UBA5976; genus UBA5976. The sequence continues at coordinate 801 of WLGZ01000048.1, forward strand.
ATTGGCGTCAACGACGGCGCTTACATGGCTTCATTTAACGCAAACGGTGGTTCAACAGTTGCTGGTGTCTCGTTTCTAGCAAATGGTCAAATCTCCTCAGCCCCTACCGAACCAACCAAAGCTGGGCACACCTTTGCGGGATGGACTGCAACTGACGGCGGTTCAACGATTGTTACTTTCCCTCACACACCAAGCGCAACTTGCGGCACCACACTTCATGCCAAATGGGATCTGATTCCGGTAGTAAACGAACCAGCTCCTTTAGTTAACAATCCCGCTCCTGCAGTTAGTAATTCAGCTCCAGCAGCAGCATCTACCTCAACTGCACAAACTGCAACAACAAATGTTGTCAGCGCTAAAGCGAATTACACAGCGAAGTCATTGGCTACCCAAGTTGGAGTTACAACTGTTTCTCCAAAAGCCACAGTGACTATTTCTGTTGCGAAGTCATCAAAGAAGTTTTGCACCAAGTCAGGTTCAAAACTGAAAACACTTAAGGCTGGTAGCTGTGTTGTGACAATCACAGTTCAAGAACCAAAACCAAAGGGCGGCAAGAAGCCTAAGGCCACAAAAACTACCAAGACTCTCGTAGTGAGTTAACCGAAGAAATTAGAAATAGAAAAAACCAGTCCAAACCAAATAAATAGAAACGAGAAACCGATGATGTTCCGTAAGCCAATGAGAAGTGTTTCAGTGCACAGATTTGCGACAGTGGTTACAACCCTTGCGTTATCGGTATCTGGTTTGGTGTTTAGTCCAGCTCAAGCAAACGTGCCCGTTGACGGCAATTACAACTGCACGACTGGCGCGATAGATGGTGGATCCGGAAATGGTTATTACCAAATCAACAACGGTGTAGTGACTGGAGGTGGCTTCTATGCTGGCGGTTGCACTGGTGCCGTAGTGATTCCCGATGGAGTCACAAGCATTGGACTGGATGCATTCTTGTTCGGCCAGGATATAACTTCGGTAAACATCCCAGCAAGCGTGACAAGCATTGGGCGGTCAGCGTTCCATGCAAATTACAAACTAACATCAATCACAATCCCAGCGAACGTTACAAGCATCGGCATGAACGCGTTTTGGGGCAACAGTAAACTTGTCATAGTCACATTTGCACCCGGGAGCAAACTAGCAACTATCGGTAACGAGGCATTCACTGCCAATTCATTACTTAAATCCATCACCATCCCAGCAAGTGTGACGAGCATTGGGTCTAGTGCATTTAACGGCTCACCCTTACTCACCGATGTTGTTTTCAAGGGAAACGCGCCATCGATAGGCACTGACGCATTCAAAGGAGTTGCTAGCTCAGCAACGGCCTACATCAAATCTGGCGCCACTGGCTTTACGACTTCTGGAGATCCTGCACGCTGGAACCGACTAGCGGTTTCCACCAGTTATTACGAAAACGTTGCATTTGATACAAAAGGTGGCTCCACAATTGCTAATCGGGATTTCGGTGGAAACATCACCGAACCAGCTGCGCCAACACGTGATTGCTCGACATTTGCTAACTGGTCTGCAACTAATGGTGGGCCAGCCGTCGAGTTCCCATACACCCCTGGCGCGATGGAGAACATTACTCTTCACGCAAATTGGAATCTAATTCCTTGTGCTGGAACACCTGGTTCAACACCGAACTCAAAGGTAGTTAGCATTCCTATGGGTATGACTGAGGCGAACATTCCAGCCAATGATGCACTGCCAGCAATTAAGTTAAACCTCGCAGGAGCCACTGGCCAAGCAGTTGTTACAGTTGTTCCAATTTCTAATCCAGATCCAGCAAACTCACCATTTAGTGCTGGCGTATCGACAAAGGTCGTGGACATTAGCGTCACCGGCATTACCGGCAATGTAACTGTGTGCCTCGATGGTGGTGCGGGAGATAGCCTTTTCCACTTCACTGGCGGTGCGTGGGTAGCCCTACCTGAGCGAAGTTATGTAAATGGCCAAGTGTGTGGTGTTACTTCAAGCTTCTCACCATTTACTGCAGCAGTTCCTGCAAAAACACCTGCGGAGATTGCCGCTGAGATAGCTGCAGCGGCGGCGGCGGCAGAACGCGCACGTTTGGAAGCAGAAGCAGCAGCAGAACTTGCCTCCAGAACAATCAGCGCGAAGCAGAAATATTCATTACGCTCACTGGCTAGTCAAACCGGAATCAAAATCGTGTCGCCAAAAGCCAAAGTCACAACAACAGTTGCTGGTTCATCCAAGAAGGTTTGCACCAAGTCTGGTTCAACTTTAAAGACCCTCGTGGCTGGTAACTGTGTTGTTACCTACACAGTTCAAGAGCCAAAGCAAACCATCAAATCCTTCAAGAGCTTTGCTGTTGGCGAGGTTGGTAGTGGCTCAACTTTGAATGCAAAGACTAGCTATTCGATGAACGCCATTGCATCTGCTAATGGCATCTCTGCAAGCGCCAAGGGCAAACTTTCGATGACGGTGGCTAAATCATCAAAAGGCATCTGTTCTAAGTCTGGTTCAAATCTAAAGATGCTTAAGGCTGGAACTTGCAACGTAACCTTCACAGTTCAGGAGCCGCAGCCTGCGGCAACAAAAACCACCAAGACATTCGTTGTGAAGTAGGTGTGCTTCCGTTACCAGATCCAGATTGGACACTTCCAAGTTTTCCAAGCGTTCCCAGCGTGGAAGACATGAATGCGCTCAACGAGAAAGTAATGTCTGGATTTGAAGAGGCACTAGCTGGTTTAGACGAGGCGCTGGGTGAATTTAACGCAGCATTGTGGGATTTAGGCAACGCCTCTCGCAACCGGCAATCGAAAGACCAGGTGGATTCGAATAAGTAGGGCGTGACATTCTTTAGGGGTGTCGAGTTTCAAATCCGCTAGTCCAATCCTGGCTAAGGCTTACGATACTGCGCTGCTAGATCTCGATGGTGTCGTTTACATTGGCGACGATGCAGTCCAAGGTGTGATCGGTGCCCTGAATCAAGCGCATGATGATTTTGGCATGACACTTACTTGCGTCACAAACAATGCTTCGCGCTCACCCCAACGCGTTGCGCAACACCTACGAGAACTTGGTCTTGCCGTTACTTCCGAAGATGTTGTGACATCTGCGCAAGCTGGCGCCGCTGAACTAGCAAAACTAATCCCACAAGGTTCAAATGTTTTTGTATTGGGAAGTAAAGACTTAGCTCGCGAAGTTGAACTCGTCGGTCTGAATCCAAGTCATGATGTTTCGCTTACATACGATGCAATGATTCAGGGTTACTGGCCAGACATGCCATTTCGGATGCTTGAGTTTGCAGCCAGTGTTTTGCAAACTGGTGTGCTATGGGTTGCCACAAACATGGACATGACAATCCCAACACCAACAGGTGTGGCACCTGGAAACGGCACCATAGTTACCGCACTGGGTGAAACCGTTAATCGAACTCCAACACTTGTCGCAGGTAAGCCACAAGTGCCACTGATGCAGCAATCAATTGATCGCACAAATGCCAAACGACCACTAGTAATAGGTGATCGCCTTGATACCGACATCCATGGCGCAAACAACGTTGGAATTGATTCGCTGTTAGTGCTTTCCGGCGTCACAACAATCGAAGAGATCCTGACCGCACCAATTGAACTTCGCCCAACTTACTTAGCATGGGATGCCAGCGCGGTCTTAGCTGAGCAAAACGGCACTGAAACAACTGACCACGTAACGACTTGTGGTGGCTGGAAAGTTGCTAATGGCGATCTATTGGGACAGGGCGATGGACTCGATGCTGTGGCTGCGATTGCAGTCGCGCATTGGAATGATGACATATCTCTTGATCTAGGCCTGCAGGCCCTTTCGGGCATTGGTCTCGAGGTGCGCTGACCCCATATATCGGGTTAGCGTAGGGGAGTGATTGATATTCGTTCGGCTATGAGCATGGCCCAAGAAATGCTTGAAGAATCTGTAAACCAGATCAAAACCAACGTGGAAGAAAACGCCAAAGAAGGCGTGGACACCAAGATGGTTGTTGAAGCAATCACAGCAGTTGGCACGCTAGTTGGCGGAATCATTGTTGAGGTTGCCTCCAAGCTGCCAAAACCAGAATTCAAGGGAGCTGAAGGCGGCGCCCGCGAAACTGTAATCGCCGAAGTCGACAAAATCATTGGTCGCATGGGCCTAGTTCAAGAAGATGAATTAGCTGCGCTTCGTAAGCGCGTTGTTGACCTAGAAGAAGCGCTCAAAAAGGCTGAAAAGCCAGCATCAAAATCTAAGTCTTAACTCAAGCGCCGACATCGGTTCGGTAATGGCTAAGCCATAGGCTAGAGCCATGGAAAACTCCGAAGTTAACGATTACCTCGATACTCTCGACGAAACCGTCGAAGGCACTGTCGATGAATCAGTCGGTTCACTTTTAGGTGAAGAGTCCGGACTGTTTGTTGAAGAAGTAGTAGTTCCACAAGCTCCAGTTGTTTCCATGGATTCGCTACCAATTACTGGCGAAGCTCGCGTTGATGATGCACTCGGTCGCCTGGCTGATTTGCAAGGCCTGCCAGTTCACGAACATGTTGATGTTTTCGAAGACGTGCAACGCCGCCTACATGAAACTTTGGCTGACTTAGCCGGTCAGTAGTTCGAATAATTCTGTGACTCGCCGCCGCCTCGACGTTGAATTAGTAAGACGTCACCTTGCGCGCAGTCGCGAACAAGCTCAAGACTTAATTGCCGATGGTTTAGTAATTGTTGGTGGCATGGTTGCAACCAAAGCGGCAACTCAGGTTGATGAATCTGCGGCGATCAAAGTAAACCTCGATGCTGATGATGATTACGTATCTCGCGGGGCGCATAAATTAATTGGCGCATTAGATGCTTTTGATATTGATGTCACTGGACTTGTGGCACTTGATGCTGGGGCATCAACTGGTGGCTTTAGTGATGTGATGTTGCGCCGCGGGATTGCACATATCTATTGCGTTGATGTTGGCTACGGCCAGCTTGCCTGGAAAGTTAGCCAAGATCCCAAAGTTACCGTCATGGATCGCACCAACATCCGCTACTTAACTCCAGAACTACTCGGAGCCACAGTCGATTTAATCGTTGCCGATCTTTCCTTTATATCCCTAGAAACTGTCTTGCCAGCACTGGCATCTGTCTTAAAACCCCAAGGCCAAGCCTTGTTAATGGTTAAACCCCAGTTTGAGGTTGGCAAGGACGCCCTAGGCCCAGGCGGTGTTGTGGAAGACAATGAGCAACGAATTGCTGCAGTCAATAAGATCGCAGGTAAGGCTTATTCATTAGGACTTGGCACCGCTGGCGTAGTTGCTAGCCCATTGCCAGGACCAAGTGGAAATGTTGAATATTTCTTGTGGTTAAAGCCCGGCGGGCCAGCCCCACAAGAATCCGATGTCGAGAAAGCAGTGCAGGAGGGACCGCAATGACACGCAAAGTCTTGTTTGTAATTCATGCTGCGCATCCAACTGCTTTTGATATTGCCCGGGCCGCAGCTTCTGGCTTGCTAGCCAATGGAATTGCCGTTTCGGTTTCAGATGGCGATGAGTCTGGCGTTGGAATTGCTGAAGTAACTGCCAGCAATGATGCTGCCGGCTGTGAATTAGTAATGGTGTTCGGCGGCGATGGCACGATCTTGCGCGGCATTGAAATTGCTCGCGATCATGACGTGCCAGTTTTCTCAGTGAACTTAGGTCACGTTGGTTTCTTGGCCGAAGCTGAACCTGAAGATATCGAAGCTGTTATTAATACTGTCGTTAACAAAGAGTGGTCAGTTGAAGAGCGCACCGCACTTGCCATCCATGCCACTGACGCCGATGGTCGCACTTGGGAATCTTGGGCGCTTAACGAAGTCGCGATTGAAAAATATCACCGCGAACATATGACTCAGTTACTTGTAAGTATTGATGAACGTCCAGTTTCGCACTGGTCTTGTGATGGTGTGCTAGTTGCAACGCCAACTGGCTCAACTGCATATGCATTTAGTGCCGGTGGCCCAGTGGTTTGGCCTGAAGTTGAAGCGATGTTGGTTGTTCCGATTAGCGCTCACGCATTGTTTGCCAAGCCTTTAGTTGTTTCACCAAAATCTGTAGTTGAACTTGTCGTAACAACCGGCCCAGTTGAAGTTAGTTGCGATCGTCGTCGCAAAACTGAACTGGCAACTGGGGCAACAATTCGCGTTGTGCGCAATACCCAGTCAGTAAAGCTAGCTCGCATTCACTTAACACCGTTTACCGAGCGTTTGGTTGCCAAGTTTGAACTCCCAGTTCATGGCTGGCGAGCTCAATAATGGCCAGAATTGTAAGTTAACTAATGATCGAACAGCTGC
>WLGZ01000049.1 GCA_009702945.1 Actinomycetota bacterium
ATAGATGATTGATAGTGGCAGCAAGATTCGATATGAGTTGCCAACTATCAAGCGAAGAATGTGCGGAACGATGATTCCCACGAATCCAATCAGTCCAGTGACGGCAACAGCGGCTGCAGTCCCAAGTGATGCCGCCACAATAATTGCGCCACGAGCTCTGGCAACGGGTAGTCCCATGGTTAGTGCTTCTTCATCACCTACTGCAAAGACATCTAAAACTCGTCGATACCTCAGCAGAATGATTATGCAAACAAGAATGTAGGGCGTAATGATTGCCAAATCATTCCAGCCTGAAGTTGAGAGCCTGCCCAAAACCCAGGCATAGATTTCGCGAATCTTGTCAGTGTTTTGTTGCTGTAACAAAGTTTGGATTGCAGTCAACAGACTTGCAACGGCAACTCCGGCTAAAATCAGCGCAGTAGAGGATCTTCCGGCTATTGCAGATCTGCCGAGTGAATAGGTAAGTATTACTGCCCCGAGAGCGCCAGCAAATGCTGCCAAAGGCAAGAGGATTCGGGAACTTCCTGAACCATTGAAGATCGCGATAGTTGCACCTAGGCCAGCTCCAGCAGAGACACCCAATAGATAAGGATCCGCTAACGGATTTCGAAATGTTCCTTGATATGCACAACCAGCGCTGGCAAGCATTGCGCCAACCACAAAAGCCAGCAATACCCGTGGCAGTCGAAGTTGCCAAATAATGGTTGACTCAGAACCCGTTGAATTTGAAACAGTTCCAAATAGATTGCTAGAGATTTCAGACCAGATGGTTAATGGCGCCAGCGAAACTGCGCCAATTGATACTCCTAGAGTCAAAGTAAGCAGAACAGCGACAGCACCAATTACCCAAGCAAACGGGGTAATCTTTCGTGCTGTCGCTGTTCTCATGTTTATCTACTTGCTCTCGTTTCCTATTTAGCTGTAACTGTTAGAACGCCATCAACGATTGCTTTCACAAAGTCAACCGTGCGCGGACCCCAACGGGATGCAACATCGTCATCAAGTTCTACGACGCTGTTATTAGCAATTGCCGACAAGCCTTCAAAACCTGGGCGCTGCGCCAAAGTTTCTGCAGTTTGGCCACAGCATTTGGTGTCCGCTAGGAACACAATCGCAGGGTCTGCATCAACTAGGAACTCAGGGGATAGCTGCGGGTAACCGCTGGCTGCATCGGCTGCAGTATCAGCAATGTTTGTTAATCCAGCTAAGGCATAGACCGAGCCAATGAACGTTGCCGAGGTAACTGTGTAAAGAGTGTTATCCAACTCATGGAAGTAAGTAAGACCGGCTGCTTCGGCAGGAACCTGCGCGATAGCCGCGTCGATATCTGACTTCATCTGAGTAGTTAACTCTTCAGCTTTGGCTGATTGTCCAGTTGCTGTTCCAAGTTCGGCAATTTGCAAGTAGGTGTCATCCAGTGTTGCCGCGGCATACTGCACCAACACTGGAATTTCAGCTGCAGTTAACGCAGCAACAATTCCGTCGACATCAAAGCTAACAACAACTAGATCAGGAGACAGCGCCACAATTGATTCCAAGTTTGGCGTGAATCCCGAAAGATCAGAGATTGGTGCTTCAGCTGGGTAGTTCGATTGATCATCTACTGCGATAACTTGATCGCCGGCATCGATTGCAAACAAGATCTCAGTTGCAGTTGGGGATAGCGAGATGATCGCATCCGGTTGCTCTTGAATTACAACAGAAGTTCCGTTGTTTTCAATGGTTACCGGAAAGCTAGCTGCAACTGTTGGCGCAGCACTTTCAACTGACGACGTATTTGATTGGCCACACGCAGTTAGAAATAGTGCACTAACTGCTACGACCACATGGATTTTCTTAAACATATATCTCCTTGTGTGGTCGAAGAAATATCCGACTCAGCACACACAAGGTGTGATTCGGCGAACTCTTCCTCGAGAGTTTTTACGAAAACCGAGTTCCCAGGCGACCTGACTTATGATCTTTCGATCACTTCACAGTTGCGGGACAGCGCCGGAATTTCACCGGACTTCGCTGGTAACGCGGTATCAGGAGGTTAGCACAGAGCTAACTTGATATTGCAAGCCCTTACGAGAAAGAAACTAAAGTCTTTACTCAGCTGGCTTGAGAGACATCGGACCATAAACTTCACGGTCATCTTCATAAAGCGTGACAGCTTCAACTCCGCCAGCAAGTAACTCTTCCCAAGACTGTCCGATGTATGCCTCGGCATCTGCTTGGGTTGGAAATGGAGTGACAACAGCTTCAGCAGGTAGAGAAGGAGATGGTGAGCCATCTTCGTTTTGGTAAATCCAAGTCCAAGACATTTCTAACTCACTTTCGTAGTTACTTGCTAACGGTTACTTCTTTTTAATCTTAGGTGTAATTGGTGCGCCACCGGCTTTGATGCGTGGTGGTGGGATACGGAACCTACGAAGTTGCAAGGCTCTAAGGACGCCGTAAGAAACTGCGCCCTTACGATCAGATTTTTCTGGGTAATCCTTTCGAAGTGATCGGCCTAAAAGAATGCCAACCAAAATAGTGTCAAGAACTACAAGTAATAAAACGCTGGTCCAGACATAAACCACAGTGGTTTGAACTGTTGGATTGTTAACTAGTCCGAGAAGCAAAACCACAAATGCGAATGGCACAAAGAATTCACCAACAGTGCGACGACGATCGATGTAGTCGCGTACTTGAGCTTTAACTGGACCAGCATCGCGGCGAGGGAAAAACGCAGGGTCGCCAGCCATTAAGCCGGCTCGAGACTTAGCGCGAGCTTCACGATCTCTATCCCGGGCAGCCTTGCGGGCAGCCTTTGGATCCTTTGGAACGCTTATGCCTTGCTTGCGGGCAGATTCAGCTTCTTTGCGCTTAGGCGTAGGTCGGCCTTTTCCTGATTCGCTAGTTCCAGTTTCGCCTGTGGTCTCTTCGTTGCTCATACCCGTAATGCTAACTTACGAACATGCGCGTTTTAGTAAGCCCAGACTGTTTCACGGGCACATTAACTTCAGTCGAGGCGGCAACTGCAATCCGGGACGGCTGGCTCAAGGAGCATCCTGAAGACGAAGTTGTTATCGCGCCGTTGTCAGATGGTGGACCAGGTTTTGTTGGTGGACTTCACGCAGTTTTAGGTGGCGAACTTATAACTGCCATTGTCACTGGCCCGCTTGGCGAAAAGACGCCAGCACAGTTTTTATTACTTGGCAATGAAGCTTGGATTGAATCTGCCCAAGCGTGTGGCCTTCATTTAGTCGCAGCAGATAAGCGGGATCCAAGAATTACTTCAACTTATGGTGTGGGCGAACTGATTGCTAACGCAATTGATACAGGAGCCAAAACAATCACCGTTGGGCTGGGCGGAAGTGGAACTAACGACGCTGGGGCTGGAATGCTCGCGGCTCTTGGCGCAACAGGTGATGGCGCACTTGATGCCGGCGGCGCGAAGTTAAAGTCACTGTCGAAAGTTGATTTGAGTTCTGCACTTGAAAAGATTTCCGACATTGAGTTAGTCGTGGCAAGCGATGTAGACAATCCGTTATTAGGACTTCGCGGTGCGACTGCAGTTTTCGGACCACAAAAAGGCGCCGATGATTTTGCCGTAATGGAACTTGAAGGTGCGCTGGAAAATTTTGCAGCACTATGTGGTCGCAGAAGTGATGGCAAAGACCCAGCTGTTGCACTTGGCGCCGGCGCAGCTGGAGGGCTTGGTTACGGGCTGCTCCTACTGGGTGGAACAAGAGTTGCTGGCATTGAAACCGTGCTTGAAATTGTGAAATTGGACGATGAGATCAACAAAGCCGATTTAGTGATCACTGGCGAAGGTTGTCTGGATGATCAAAGTCTTCACGGCAAAGTCATTGCAGGTGTGGCAAGTCACGCCGCAGCGCTTGGCAAACCGTGCGTAGCCCTGGCTGGGGAAGTCCGACTTGGTAAACGCGAATGCGCAACGGCTGGAATCGATTCGGCTTACTCAATGAGTGAATTCGCTGGCCGCGAACGCTCTATGGCAATGCCCGCTGAAGTCTTGTCTGAAGTTTCAGCCCGGATGTCCCAGACCTGGGGACGCAGGTAGTTTTAGATTCAAATATCGCTATTTTGGCAAGAGTGACGTAGCCTAGAGATAGCAACGGTGACACCGAGCGTTGAGCAGGCCTTAGTTAATAACTGAGGCGACTAAGGAGAATCATGACAACTGAAACCGCACAAGAAAGCAGTGTTGTAATCACGGAAACTGCTGCCGTAAAGGTACGAACATTGCTAGACCAAGAAGGTCGCGATGATTTAAACCTGCGGATTGCGGTTCAGCCTGGTGGCTGTTCTGGTCTGCGTTACCAACTGTTCTTTGATGACCGCAGCCTTGATGGCGACGTTCGCCAGGAAATCAATGGTGTTGGTGTTGTTGTGGATCGCATGAGTGTTCCTTATCTTGGTGGCGCTGTAATTGACTTCGTTGACACCATCGAGAAGCAGGGCTTCACGATCGATAACCCGAATGCTGGATCATCCTGTGCATGCGGAGATTCATTCAGTTAGGCCCTCAACAAAATAGATTTGACCAAAATCCACCCCTACCTCGGTAGGGGTGGATTTTTTTGTTAGGCTCTCCGATTGTGCGCATAGCGATAACTGGATCAGTTGCAACTGACCACTTGATGACCTTTCCGGGCCTATTTAATGATTCATTAATGGCAGACCAGTTACACAATGTGTCACTGTCATTTTTAGTCGATGATTTACAAATCCGTCGCGGTGGTGTTGCAGCAAACATTGGCTTTGGCATGGGAGTCCTTGGCGGCAACCCAATCCTGGTGGCTGCGGTTGGATCAGACTTTGCGGAATACCAATCATGGCTTGAAGCTCATGGCGTTGAGTGCAGTCATGTTCACATTTCTAAAACTGCACACACAGCAAGATTTATGTGCACAACTGATCAAGAACAAAACCAGATTGCTTCGTTTTATCCAGGAGCCATGAGCGAGTCAATTGAACTGGAAATAGCAAAGATTTCGGAAAAAGTTGGCGCCATAGATCTAGTTTTGATTGGCGCAGATGATCCTGCCGCAATGATCAAGCACACAGTTGCTTGCAAGACATTGGGAATCCCTTTCGTTGCAGACCCATCTCAGCAACTTCCTAGGCTAGATGGCCAGCAAACCATTGACGTTATTGATGGGGCAAAGTACCTGTTTAACAACGAGTACGAAGCCACTTTGATTGAACAGCGCACCGGCTGGTCGTCGGAAGAAGTTCTGCAACATGTTGGGATTCGAGTCACAACAATGGGTAGCAAGGGTGCGCGGATTACTTCGCGCGACGGACTTGATAGTTCGGTACCAGTTGCGCAAGAGAAATCCATCAAGGATCCAACAGGTGTTGGCGATGCATTTCGCGCTGGCTTCTTGACTGGACTTGGCTGGGGACTAACTCCACAAAGGTGTGCCGAAGTCGGATCACTTCTAGCTACTTATGTGATCGAAACTATTGGCACCCAGGAATACCTGCTTGATAAAACGGAATTCATTTCGAGACTTGAAGCTGCATACGGAAGTGAATGCGCCCAAGATGTGGCAAGTCATTTAGGCAAGTAATTTTCTATGCCAAGTAATCAGGTCCACGATTTTCCTGACCCGACGCTGGCACCGGCTGACATCGACCTGATTGCGATTAGCGCCTTTGACTCAACGGGATTTCCACTTGAACTTAATCCCCAAATTGTTTGGCCAAAACTTACAAAATTTGGTTCAAATTGGGATCCGGATACTTTGTTGACTGCATATCGAGCTGGCTTGTTTCCCATGCCGTATGAAATTGATGGCAATGAATCTGCAATCGGTTGGTGGTCGCCAAAGTGGCGTGCCATCTTTTATCCCGATCAAATCCATATCTCTACTTCATTGAAATCCGAAATGAAGAAATTTACCGTAACCGTTGATCAAAACTTTGAAGCCGTTATCCGAGCTTGCGGGAATCCCGAGCGGGAAAGTGGCTGGATAAATGAAGATGTGATTTCCGCATTCACCACTCTGCACGAGATTGGCGTGGCACATTCGATTGAAGTTTGGGATGGTGACGGCAGCCTTGCCGGCGGGCTTTACGGCCTGGAACTAGGCGGGGTTTTTGCCGGGGAGTCCATGTTTCATGTCGTAAAAAATGCTTCCAAGGTGGCCTTAGTCCACCTTGGCGGTCTGCTAAATGATGGCCAAGGTCGGGTAATTGATACCCAATGGATGACTGGCCACCTTGAATCCATGGGAGCAAAAACCATTGATCGCGGGGATTATTGCCAGATATTGCCTAGTTTGCTGAGTATTTCTCCAGTTCTTTCGGTCGCTAGCTAACTCCCAATCGGACATCTTGTTGCCCTCGAGCTTGACTCAAAAGCGGGGGATTTTGATTCGGATTTAAGCTAGTTCCAACAATGTGATTTTGGTCCCTTGGCCCATCCCAAACCTTAATTTTTCTAAAGCGTGGGGTAGTGTTTGAAGCAGAAAACCTTGTATTGGCGCGCCTAATGCGCCTTTGCTGGATTGAACATGAAGGGCCATTCACACGTGAAAAGCACTGTACGCCGAAAGCAGATCAGAACCGTATCTGCGCTTTTACTGGGAACAGTTTTGCTCTCTGGTTGCTCAATTGATAACGAGTATGGCCGACTTGGCATGCCCGAGCCAGCTACTGAAGAAGGTAATCGAATCCTTTCGCTTTGGCAGGGTTCTTGGCTTGCAGCCTTAATCGTTGGTGTCCTGGTTTGGGGCTTACTAATCTGGGCGATCGTTGCTTACCGACGTAAAGAAGGCGATGGCATGCCAGAACAAACTCGCTACAACGTGCCATTAGAAATTCTTTATACAGTTGCGCCGCTTCTTATGATTTTGGCTTTGTTTTATTTCACTCAGCGCGACCAAACAATTTTGACCAAGGTTGACGACAGCAGCTCACATAGCGTGAATGTTGTTGGCTGGCGTTGGTCTTGGGCATTCAACTACGAAGAGGAAGGCGTATACGACGTCGGCACTCCAGGTGAGCCACCAGTGCTTTGGTTGCCGGTCGATGAAAAAGTTACGTTTGAAC
>WLGZ01000005.1 GCA_009702945.1 Actinomycetota bacterium
ACTACATAATCATTGCGCTGTTGATTCGAATTTCTAACGCTGCTCGGGCACCGGAAGTTACTGATGCTGATTTAGTACTGCGTCAGGATGGTGAAAGCAATGATTAGACAAATCAATCGAGTCACTGCTGCCATCGTTGTGCTTCTACTGGCATTGATTATCAATCTTTCTTACATTCAAGTTTTCAAAGCTGGTGACTTACGAGGTCAAGCTGGCAACCAACGCGTGACATTGACTGAGTATTCACGCGAGCGCGGCCCAATTCTGCTTGCTTCTGAAGCAATCGCAGAATCAACACCAACTTCTGATGCCTTGAAATATCTACGCGAATACCCAGATGGTTCGACTTACGCCTCGATCACAGGTTTTTACTCATTGGTTTACGGCGCGACTGGAATTGAATCGGAAGCCAACAATATTCTTGCTGGAAATGACAGTCGCTTCTTCGTTGATCGCCTGCAACAACTTTTTGCAAACCGGGAACCTAAAGGTGGCGCAATTCGGTTAACTATTGATCCAGATGCCCAAATGGCAGCTATGAAAGCACTCAATGGCAGAACCGGTGCAGTCGTTGCAATTGATCCAACGACAGGAGCGATTTTAGCTTTAGCAAGTTCTCCTTCGTTTGATCCAAACTTGCTTTCGAGTCATGATGCTGGTGACATCCAAGCTAACTATGAAGAGTTGAATGCTGATACCAATCAGCCTTTACTCAATCGTCCACTTGCTATGACACTTCCACCTGGATCTACTTTCAAGTTGGTAACCGCTGCAGCTGCCTTAGAGTCTGGTAACTACGTTGCCGGCACGGAATTGCCTGGCCCAACCCAAATCAACTTGCCAGGAACTGATGTGCAACTTGGTAACTGGAACGGCAAGTCTTGTGGTCCTGGTGACGTCACCACTTTGCAAGCGGCTTTAGAAATTTCTTGTAACACTGCCTTTGCTTGGCTCGGTATGGAATTGGGCGCGGATGCAATCAGCGAACAGGCTCAGAAGTTTGGCTTTGAATCCGAATTTGAAGTTCCTATGACTGCTGCAATCAGCAGGTTTCCGGTAGATCCAAATAAGCCACAAACTGCAATGAGTGCGATTGGGCAATTTGATGTTCGTGCTACCGCCCTCCAGATGGCAATGGTCGCAGCTGGAATTGCCAACGATGGTGTGGTTATGAATCCTTATTTGATTAGCCAGGTTCTTGGCCCAGATTTAACTGTGTTGCAAAATACCAACCCATCAGCATTTGGTCGCGCGATGTCAGTTGAGAATTCTAAGATTTTGCGAGACATGATGGTTGGTGTCGTTCAAAATGGCACCGCGACAAAAGCTGCTATTTCTGGCGTAACCGTTGGTGGCAAAACAGGTACTGCCGAAAATGCCCCAGGCGAACCAGCACACGCTTGGTTTGTTGGGTTAGCCCCGAGTGATCAATCAAAAGTCGCGGTGGCAGTGGTCTTACAAAATGGCGGCGGGGCAACCGAGGTAAGCGGCAACTCGTTGGCCGCGCCAATCGCAGCAGCCGTGATGCGGGCAGTTCTAAAGCAATAGGCAAGAATAGAAGAGTTAGTACCGGGTTATACATGGCGCGGGACTAGACAGACATAGGAGAACTTAAGTGAGCACCTTCACGCAACTCGGTGATAGATACGACGTCGGTCAGGTAATTGGTCGCGGCGGTATGGCTGAAGTTTATGAAGGTACCGATCGCCGTTTGAATCGTCGCGTTGCGATCAAAGTGTTGCGCCCTGACTTAGCTCGTGACCCAATGTTCCAGGAACGATTCCGCCGGGAAGCCCAATCAGCTGCTGGTCTAAATCATCCCAACATTGTTGCCATCTATGACACTGGTGAAGATTTAATTGGTGATGGCCCAAATCAAGTAAGCGTTCCATACATCGTTATGGAATTTGTAGACGGCGTTACGTTGCGTCACATGTTAAACAACGGTCCAAGAATATTGCCAGAACGTGCACTGGAAGTTATTGCTGGTGTGCTTGCCGCACTTGATTACGCACATCGCCACGGCATTGTGCATCGTGACATCAAGCCAGCGAACATCATGATCAACACCAATGGTGATTCGAAAGTGATGGACTTTGGAATTGCTCGAGCAATGAGCGATGCTGCGACTTCTGTTACTGCAACTAGTGCCGTAATGGGAACTGCACAGTACTTATCACCAGAACAAGCTCGTGGTGAATTAGTTGATGCCCGAAGTGATATCTATTCAAGTGGTTGCGTACTTTACGAACTTCTCACTGGCGTCACACCATTTAATGGTGACTCTCCGGTTGCGATTGCATATCAACACGTGAATGAGCCACCAAAGCCACCTTCATCTTTAGATAACTCAATTCCAAGCAGCCTAGATTCAATTACTTTAGGTGCACTTGCGAAGTCCCCATCGAATCGATATCAAACTGCAGCAGAGATGCGCAGTGATGTTGAGCGATCAATTGCAGGTATGCCGATTGTGTCTCGACAGAATCATGCAACTGAGGCGATTCCTTTCAATGCGCCAACTACTGCAATTCCAATAGTTGATGGTTTCCCAGGTACCGTCGCTGTTGCTGCTCCCAAGAAAACAAACAACCGAGCTCGTTGGTTCTTTACTGGCTTTGCCACAGTGCTTGCGGCTTCCCTGATCTTTTTGCTGGGCGACAATCTTTTCAACACTGGACCAGAGACTGTGGCTGTTCCTAATGTGAAATCCCAAACTGTCGAAGAAGCTACCTTGGCTCTTACTGATGTTGGCTTGGTAGTTGGTACTCAAACTCCACAAGCTGATGACAATGCGCCAAAGGGAACGATCATTGGACAGGATCCAGCTGCAGGTGAACTTATTGAATTGGGTCAAGCCGTTAACTTGATTGTCTCGGCTGGTAAAGATCAGACGAGTGTTCCAGATTTAGTAGACCTAGCCTCAACTGAAGATGCCCGGTTGGCTCTTACTGAAGCTCGCCTGGTGTTGGGCAAAGTTACGCCAAAGGACAGTGACAAGCCAGAGGGAACCGTAATCGAGCAACTACCTGCAGCTAATACTGCTGTGGACATTGGAACTTTGGTTAGCATCACGGTTTCAAGTGGCAAGGTTCCAGTGCCAAATGTTGTTGGAGCTACCCAAACCGATGCAAAGAACACCTTGCTAAACGCAGGATTCTTAGTTGAAGTGATCATTGAGGAAAATGGCGCTGTGCCGGAAAATACGGTTATCTCGCAGAACCCAGCTGCCGATGCAGTCACGCTAAAGGGCACTACGGTAACTATCAAGGTTTCCAAGTTGCCTATTGTGGTCGCGCCGACGCCATCACCAACTGTGACCACTCCGTAACTCACTTAGACTTACTGCTGTGACTCGCATTCTGGTTATTGATAACTACGACAGTTTTGTTTACAACATTGTCCAGTACTTAGCTCAGCTTGGTGCCAAGGTTGATGTGAAACGCAATGATGAAGTCACTGTTGCAGAGGCACGAGAATACGACGGTGTATTGCTTTCACCGGGTCCAGGAACTCCGACAGATGCTGGCGTTTGCATCGACATCGTAAAACAACTGGGTGGACAAGTTCCGATTTTCGGAGTTTGTCTTGGTCATCAAGCTATTGCTGAAGCATACGGAGCAACAGTCTCTCGCGCACCAGAGTTACTTCACGGCAAAACTTCGCAAGTATTTCATCACAAGCAAGGTGTGCTTGCAGATCTTCCGTCACCATTTACGGCAACGCGTTACCACTCGCTCGCAGTCGAACGGGATACAGTTCCGGCCGAACTAGAAGTAACAAGTGAAACGGAAGATGGCGTGATCATGTCACTTCGACATAAAGAGTTTGATATCGAAGGTGTGCAATTTCATCCTGAGTCTGTATTAACTGAAGGTGGACACAAAATGTTGGCCGAGTGGTTAGTTCGATGCGGCGACTTAGATGCTCGTAACTTAGCGCAAGGATTACAACCCGTAATTCCAAACTAGCTATTGCTGTTCGATCGAACCTTGCCAAGCCGGAATCGTTGTTTGATTCAAAATTGAAACATCCCAGCCAAGATTAAATCTTTCAACGTACTCGCGATACAGCGAAACCCCTGGCTCATCATTTAATGCTTGTTGTAATTCAGAAGTGTTTCCAACTGCAGTAATCACAAACGGTGGCGAGTAAACCCGACCTTGCAATAAGAGTGTGTTGCCTACGCAACGAATTGCCGAAGTGCTGATGATACGTTGATCCATTACTTGCACCGCAGTTGCGCCACCGCGCCACATTGCATTAACAACGCTTTGCACATCTTGTTGGTGCACGACTAAATCGTCAGGCACTACTCCACTTGGTAATGGGTCTCCTGGTTCGCGCGGTGCGTCATCTAGTGAAATGCGCAGAGCCGAGCCTGAAACTGGAGTTAGGCCAGTAGCTTGTTCCAGTTGAGTGATTTGGGAACTTAGGGCTGGATCAACTCGGGTAATTGATAAGTCATTAACCTCAGTTGCCAAAGTATCTACTTCAGATTGCAGGACTCCGACTTTGTCGGCTCGATCCAAAACCAAGCTGCGAAGATCTTCCAGTCCGCCGGTTCGTAGATTCGTGCCATCTGCGGTGATTCCGCTAGCTACAAATAGGAAGCCAGCCAGGGCTGCGGCCCCAGTTACCAGGGTGGTTTTGGTTCGCTTGGAGAAACTTCTCATATACTTATCCACAGGGTTATCCACCGCTGGGGAGGAATTACACCCATGTCATTTACTTCCAGCGGGTGGCGAGGGCAAAACCAATGCCAATAAGGGCAAAGCCAATAAGCACGTTAGTTAAGTTGCCCAAATCGGACATAAGTGGCACCTGGCTACCAATTAGGTAAAACACCACTATCCACAGCAGTCCCAAGATGAACATTGTCACCATTACTGGGGCAAGCCAAACTGGATTTCCTACCTTGAAGGTCTCTGGCGACTTGGCCGGAGGCGGTGTGTAGGCGGGCTCTTTTGATTTGCGGGACTTTGACTTAGGCATGATTAAACCTTACCCGCAAACCTGAGACTTCAAAGAATCTCAAAAGACTTACAGGCCGATCAAGGCAGAAACTTGGGCATTTCTAGCCAAGGTCGCCAAGACCAAAAAGACAAAAATTCCAGCTAACCCAGCTCGGTGGATTCGATCCCGATTTAGTCGAGTGCCCTTGGTGTAGATGAAGGCGATAGCTGCACCAGTGACTGCCCCACCGAAGTGTGCCCGCCAATCTATTCCTGGTTGCAAGAAACCGATTACGACGTTTAGTCCCAGCAACACTACAAGTTGAGAAACGTCGGTACGCATTTCGCGACCGATCACAATGGTCGCTGTGATCAATCCGAAGATTGCCCCACTCGCGCCCACAGACACAGTTCGCAAATCCGAGAACCAATAAGACGCTACTGATCCGCCAAGTGCCGACAAGATGTACAGCGCTGCAAATCGCACATGCCCGAGCGAACGCTCAAGTTGTGGACCTAACCAATACAGCGCGTACATGTTGAACAACAAATGCAGGATGCTGCCGTGTAACAAAGTTGAAGTTAGTAAGCGCCACCACTCACCTTGTGCAATGGCTGCTGGAATCATTCCGAAAGCCAGCGCAAAGCTACCTAACAGCAGCGACAGTACAAAGATGCTGATGCAGGTAATTAGAATCGCACGGGTAACTTTTGGAACAGTATTAAATGATCCACCGAATCTAGTTTTTGGTAATGCGACCCGCGCATTTGCAACACACTCTGGACATTGGAAACCAACTGGTGCATTGATCATGCAGTCGGGACAAATCTTGCGATCACAACGACCGCAAGATACATATGCCTCGCTATCGGTATGGCGGAAACAAGTGTTGTCCACGCTTAACCTCGAGAAACAGTAACGCTTTCGATTACTACATCATTAACTGGACGATCCATTTGTCCAGTTGGCACGTTTGCAATGGCGTCGACAACATCGCGGCCAGCTTGATCTGCAACTTCTCCAAAGATGGTGTGCTTGAAGTTCAACCAAGTCGTTGGAGCGACGGTGATAAAGAACTGAGAACCATTTGTGTTTGGTCCAGCGTTTGCCATAGCAAGTAGGTATGGGCGATCAAAAACTAATTCTGGATGTGATTCGTCTTCGAACTTAAAGCCTGGACCACCGGTACCTTGACCAAGTGGATCGCCAGCTTGAATCATGAAGCCAGGGATGATGCGATGGAAAACAGTTCCGTTGTAAAGCGGATCATTTGATTTTTGACCAGTTGCTGGATGTGTCCATTCAACTGAGCCATCAGCTAAGCCAAGAATGTTTTTTACAGTCTTTGGTGCGTGGTTATCAAAAATGTTGATGTTGATATCGCCGTGGTTAGTATGCAAAGTCATTGTTGAAGTCATGACTTAATTCTCGCACAACTTTAGGTATCCAGCGAATACAAGAATGCCCACGACGAATCGTGGGCATTCTTGATAAAGGTTTATTACTTCTTGCTGCCTCGTACATCAAGAGCAACAGTTGCCAATACATCTGCATGTAGGCGAACTGTGATTTCATGACGTCCGGCTGTTTTGATTGGTGAGGCAAGAACAATCTTGCGCTTATCAACGTCAACAACGCGGATTGATGAAGCAATGTCTCCAACAGTGACGGAACCAAATAGGCGTCCTTCGCTGCCAGCACGAGCTGAGATCACAATTGGAGCAGCTTCAAGAGCAGCTTTGATTTCCAATGCGTGATCTAGATCGCGAACTGAACGCTTGTTGCGTGCGCGCTTGATCTGAGTAACCTGCTTTTCGCCACCACGAGTCCATGCAGTTGCAAGACCCTGTGGTACTAAAAAGTTACGGCCAAATCCTGGCTTTACATCTACAACATCGCCTGCACTACCAAGGCCGGTGACTTCTTGAGTCAAAATAAGTTTCATTGGTCATCTCTCCTTATCGCGCTGTTGATGTGTATGGAAGTAATGCAATCTCGCGTGCGTTCTTTACTGCGTTGGCGATATCGCGCTGGTGCTGAGTGCAGTTACCTGTTACTCGACGGGCGCGAATCTTGCCGCGATCAGAAATGAACTTGCGCAAGGTTGGAATATCTTTGTAGTCAATTGCTGCAGCATTTTTACCGCAGAATGCACATACCTTCGGCTTGAATTTCTTAATTGGTGGCTTTGCCATTGTGGTGCTCCTTAGGAAGCCCGGTTCTATCCGGAATGGTTGTTCAACAAATGTTGAGTTGGATGGGATCGTTCGTTAGAACGGAGGTTCGTCTCCTGCAGGCGCTGGTGCTGCCCAAGGATCTTCAGATGGTGCTGCTGCTCCGCCGCCGTTGTAACCGCTGTCCGTACGTGCAACACGATTAACTTTTGCAGTGGCGTTACGTAGAGCTGGACCGACGTCATCGACATCCATTTCAACTACGGTGCGCTTTTCGCCTTCCTTAGTTTCATATGAACGTTGCTTCAAGCGGCCAGTAACGATAACGCGAGTTCCCTTTGTTAGGGATTCGGCTACGTTCTCGGCATATTGACGCCAGACGCTGCAACGCAAAAACAGAGTGTCTCCGTCTTTCCATTCATTGGTCGCCTTGTCGAGCATTCGAGTTGTTGAAGCAACTGTGAATGATGCGACAGCTTGGCCATTTGGAGTAAAGCGCAGTTCTGGGTCACCGGTTAGGTTTCCAATAACTGTTACTACTACGTCTCCTTGTGCCATGACTACTACTTCACGTCGAGACGCATGACTTTAGTGCGAAGCACTGATTCATTAAGTCCCAACTGACGATCGAGTTCGGCAACTGCTGCTGGTGAGCAATTGATGTCTAGCAGGGCGTAGATACCTTCACCCTTTTTATTGATTTCGTAAGCCAAACGGCGACGACCCCAGATATCGACTTTGCCAACTGTGCCGCCATCGGTCTTGACTACGTTAAGAAACGCATCAAGTGATGGTGCAACTGTTCGCTCTTCGAGCTCGGGATCGAGAATTACTACAACTTCGTAGTGACGCATACTGATACCCACCTCCTGTGGACTAATCGGCCACGGTCTTTCCGTGGCAGGAGGGATCAAGAACCTTTAGTCTAGGGCATTTTTGCTGGCCCAAAAAACCTTGTGCACAGGGCCGGCTGGGGTAAAACTGGAGTTTAGATTGGGCGGGAAAGCCAGGCTTGAACCTGCCAAGTACCCTTAATTCATGGGAAATCTAGCAATTGGGTCGCATGTTGGGGGCGATGATCCCATCGCCAAAGCCAAGGAGCTGGGGTTAGACCATATTCAGATCTTTTTGGCAGATCCTCAGGGATGGAAAGGCTCGATTTTTCCCCATACTGACGGAGCCGAGGGGCTAAAGGCCAGTTCAGAAGCAGCAGGTATCGGTATCTACGTTCACGCCAGATACATCATTAATGTCGCTACTACTAATAACAAGGTGCGAATCCCAAGTCGCAAGTTACTTCAAACCGATGTTGACGCAGCTGCAGCAGTTGGCGCCAAAGCTGTAATCGTTCACGGTGGTCATGTAACTGATGGCGATGACCCACAGGCTGGAATTGATAACTGGGTTAAAGCCTTAGCTCAATTAGATATGAAAGTTCCGGTACTTATTGAAAACACCGCCGGTGGTAAAAACTCCATGGCTCGACGACTGGAATCCATCAAGGGTCTTTGGGGCGCTGTTGGTGATACTGGCGTTGGATTCTGTTTAGACACTTGTCATGCCCACGCAGGTGGAATCGACATGGGGCAACTTGCTGACACGATTTTGGGAATCACTGGGCGCATTGACTTGATTCATTGCAACGACAGTCGTGATTCGTTTGATTCCGGCGCTGACCGACATGCAAATCTTGGCGAGGGTTCCATTGGTATGGACAACATAATCAATTGCCTAAAAACTGCAAAGGCTCCGATCGTTTTAGAAACTCCATTTGAAGGTGTGGCAGCCGATTTAGAACTCTTGCGCACGTCGCTGTAAATCTAAATCCCGTTAGACACCCATAACTCTAGGTAGATTGAATACGTGCAGGTTCGCCAAATAAGTTCCGAGAAGCACCTGTCTTACATCGCAGGTCGTTCTTCCGTGTCTTTTTTGCAAACACCAGCCTGGGGTAAAACTAAAGCTGGCTGGACATCGCAATCATTGGGTTGGTTTGCTGGTGATGAGCTTGTTGGCGCTGGATTAATTCTGTTGCGCAAAGTTCCCAAAGTAGAAAAGTATCTTGCGTATCTTCCCGAAGGCCCAGATCTAAATTGGGCAAACAGTATTGATGTCGAACGAGCGCTTAAAGCGTTGGTAGTTTTTGCCAAAGATCGTGGCGTCTTTCAAATCAAGATGGGTCCACATACTTGGGTTCGACGTTGGCACGCCGAAACTTTGAAGTCTGTCATCGCAGACGAGAGTTCAAAAGTAATTGGCGAAGTTGGACCTGACGAAGTAAATCAATCAGGTATTGCATTACTAAGTCAGTTGAAGGCAATGGGTTGGAAGCAACGTAAAGCCGAAGCTTCGGGGTTTGGTGATTACCAACCTCGTTATGTTTTCCAAATTGATTTGGCCGGAAAAACTGAAGAACAAATATTTGAGGGATTTAATCAGCAGTGGCGACGAAACATTCGTAAAGCTGAAAAAGAAGGTGTCACAGTTCGCCAAGGCACTATTTCAGATTTAGAGATTTTCCATACTTGCTATTTAGAAACTGCTAAACGTGACCACTTCACACCGCGGTCACTTTCATATTTTCAAACTATGTGGACTGCAATGCGCGAAGAATCCATTGAGCGAATTGCATTGATCATTGCTTCGCATCCAGATCATGATGGTGCTATTGCTGCAACGACTATGACTCGAGTGGGAAATCACTCTTGGTATTCATACGGTGCTTCGACAACTGCAGCCAGAGATTTGCGCCCAAGTAATGCCGTGCAATGGGAAATGATCAAGATTGCACTCAGTGAGGGTGCAGCCATTTATGACATGCGCGGAATCTCGGACACCCTGGATTCCAACAATCATTTATTCGGATTAATTCAATTCAAGCTCGGAACTGGCGGGTACGCGCAAGAATATGTGGGTGAATGGGATTATGTACTTTCGCCACTCTGGGCCAAAGCTTTTGATGCCTACATGTCTAGGCGGAGATAACGCATGACATTTTCATTAAACGTAAATGCTACGAAGTTTCGGGGCCATCTGGTTTCGGTAATGAACACTTATGCCACAGCCGGCGCGGAACTTGTTCCAGTCATCAAAGGCAATGGTTATGGTTTCGGTCGAGGTTTACTTGCCAGTGAAGCTGCTCGCTTGGGTTCTAATCGGATTGCAATTGGTACGGTCTGGGAGTTGGGACAATCACTTGCTGACTTTGCAGGTGAAATTCTAGTTCTTGAGCCATTCAACTCAGGCGATACTTCCGCAGTTGCCCAATGGCGAACGCACCTAGAACATAATGCGGATCGAATCATTGTGACCGTAAGCAACGTTGACTTAGCCGCTGTGAGATCTGCTGGCGCGAAGAACATTTATCTTGAAGGTAAAACTTCACTTTCACGTTTTGGAATTCTGCACCATGACATGCAATCGATTGCAAACTTTAGTGACTTAAATGTTTTGGGCCTCTCGCTTCACTTACCAATAGTTCAACCTGCTACCAAAGTTGATGCCACGATAGAAATTTCTTCGGCTTTTAATGGCGCCACGCTTTCGAAAAGTATGACTGAGACCTGGAACTGGATTGTTTTATACCAAGAGTTAGCTACCAAATTTTCGCTACCAAAACACCTGAGCCTGTCTCATGTAACTGATGATCAAGTTAAGTCTCTAAAGAAGATGATGCAGAGCTACAACTTTGATCTAGCGATAGAAGTACGAGTTGGAACTAAATTGTGGCTTGGTGAACCAAGTGCCTTACAAGCAGTTGGAACCGTTTTGCTGATTCACGAGATTACCCATAAGCAAACTGTTGGTTACCAACAAACTGAAACTGGTAACAATAAGCGTTTAGTAATTGTCAGCGGTGGCACGGCACATGGGGTTGCAATGGCTGCGCCAACAAATGCCAGCTCGCTGCGCAAAAAAGGTGTTGCGATTGCTGAAGGTTTCTCGCAAGCAATCGGCAAAGTCCGATCACCATTTAGTTACAACGGAAAGAACTTAGATTTTGTTGAACCACCGCATATGCAAGTTTCGATGCTTTGGAGTAACGACATGACAATTTCCGTTGGAGATAGTTTGAATTGCAATGTTCGAAACACCACATCAAATTTTGATAGCGTTCTAGGGCTTGATTAAAACCCAACTACGGTAAGACGTTAACTACCTTTAACGTAACTGTGCTTCCAGAATTGACGACTGTCGTACTTGCTGGCAATTGATCAACAACATAAAGCTGCGAAGTTGATACCGCTCCTGGTTGTAATTCCAAGACCACAGACAGACCCAAGCCTTGTAATACTGCGGTTGCATCTGCCACTTTCGCCCGACGAACATCAGGCACGGTAACTGCTACTACTGGAGCTGCCGGATCTACTGGCGCGATTGTAGGAACCGCAGATGCTGATGGGCTATCCGTTGGGTTAGCTCCATTTGGCTGACCAGAAGGAAGTTCCGCAAATTTCTGCACTGGTAAATCTTTCAATGCGCCCTTCATGTATGCAGTGAAAATTCGAGCAGGGTAAGAGCCGCCGGTAACTGAACGCATGCCTCCAGTTCCTGACAATGTCATTGGCTGACCATCTGGACCATCTTTTACAAACATCACTGCCGTTGCTAGCTCGGGTGTGTAACCAGCAAATAACGCGGACTTGTTGTCGTTGGTTGTTCCAGTCTTGCCAGCTACTGGACGACCTAGTGCCTTAGCAGCTTTACCAGTTCCAACTTCAACAACTTTTTGAAGTGCGTAGTTAACCGTGTCGGCAATGTCAGTACTGAAAGCTTGGACTGGTTTTGGATTTAGCTTGTAAAGAATTTCGCCCGAGCCAGTTGTGATTGATCCAATGTATGAAGGTGCAACCTGTAAACCGCGGGAAGCAAAAGTTGCATATGCAGCTGCAATGTCAACAACATGCGGACTCGTTGTACCGAGTGTGAAAGCTAAGTTAGGTTCCATGCCAACAGCGTCGGCAGGAATTCCGGCGCGCTTCGCTGCATTAAAAACAGTTTCCAAACCAACTGTGTTTGCTAGCTCTACGTAGGCAGAGTTAACCGAGTCCTGAGTTGCTTTCAACATCGTGATGCGATCACCAAATGATTTGTCACCGTAGTTAATAACTTCGTAGGTACCCACCATGGTTTTGTTCTTGCCGCTAAAGGTTGTGGCTAGGGTTACGTCATTTTCTAAACCTGCTGCAAGTGCAAATGGTTTGAAAGTTGATCCGGCCTGACCAATCATTTGTGTTGCATTATTAAATTGATTTTCCAAGTAATCGGCGCCGCCATACATTGCAACAACTTCGCCGGTCTCGGGACGAACCGAAGCAACTCCAATTCGTAAACCTTCAATGTTTTCAGTTGGTGCTTGTTCATTAACGGCAGCAATCATGGCATCCTGTGCCACTTTGTTAAACGTTGTAATAACCCGCAGCCCAAGTAAGTTGATTTGATCTTCAGTGATTCCGTTGTCATACATAGTTTGACGAACTTGTTCAACCAGGTGACCTTGTGGACCACCGAACGCATTTATCTGTTCGTAAGGTTTGATGGCTGGAAAAGTTATTGAACTTCTTTCCTCTTGCGAGATCCAGCTTTTTTCTACCATGCCATCAAGTACGTAATTCCAACGAGAGGTTAAACCATCTAGGTTTTCTTCTGGCGAAAGTCCATTCGGTGCTTGCACAATTGCAGCCAGGACAGCTGACTCAGAAACTTCAAGTTGGCTGACACTCTTACCAAAATACTGATTGGCTGCAGTTTCAATTCCGTAAGCACCGCGGCCAAAGTAAATGGTGTTCAAGTAATCCTGAAGAATTTGATCTTTGCTAACAATGGTTTCAAGTTTGATCGAAAGCACTAGCTCTCGTAACTTTCTAGTGATCGTACGTTCCTGAGTTAAATAAGCATTCTTTGCATATTGCTGAGTGATGGTCGATCCGCCACCTGCGCCAGTTGCGCCAATCAAGTTGGTTACTACCGCGCGCGAGATTCCTCGAATTGAAAACCCGCCGTGCTCATAAAACTCCCGGTCTTCGGCGGCCAACATAGCCTGCTGAGTTTGCACTGGGATTTGATCAAATTCCACAGATACTCGGTTAGCTTCCCCAAGTCGACCAAGTTCGGTAACGCCGTCGTCGTAATACAAGATTGTGGTTTGGGCAGTTGAGATTTCGCTGGCTTGAGGGACTGAGATTAATCGAACTGAGATTGCCAGTGTGATTACTGCAACACCGAATCCCAAAAAAGCCAGAGTTAGGAGTTGCTTTATTGATGGGATGAAACGCATCAACCCGCGCTTATCTTTGCGGGGATAGTTTGCCATTCCTCTATTTCAACACATCTCTAGGCTCGCGCGGTGGAGTCCGAGGCGCGCCATCACCTAATACATATGACATGTGGAGATGATTCCAGCCACACAACTTGCAAACTTCAACAACATAGACGCGAAAATGTCCATACTCATAGGCTAAAACCTTTAATTCGCCTGTGGTTTTAACTCTTCCTGACAAATAGCCAAGATCGTCACCAAAGATATATGTCACATGAACTAGTTCGCTCTTAGCGCACATTGGACACACGCGTTCGGTCTGTTCACCGTGATGTTTTGCTGCTCGCAATAAATACGGATCAGCGTCGCAAACTTGTTCTCGCAATAATGCATCGTGTTTGATTTGCTCAAGAACTGCTCGTCGCGCCAGCACATAATCCAAAACATGGCGTGGGCGAACAGGATCGGCAACGTCCTCAGCTGGATATGGGATTGGGCGAGGTGGCTCGGAACTGACACCGCCAGCTCGGATGCCCGAGATACTTTGATGCGAACCTGGCCTACTCACCTGACAACCTTATGGCCGCTGACGAGATAGGGCTTGGGTGAAGCTGGGCGGATCTGCCGGGAATCCCCGCAATTCCTAGCCAATTGAGGAAATCGGGGTCGCCAATTTGCTCGAGTCCGCCCAGACTGTATCCTTTAGATGTATCAGTTTGATACATCTAAATATCCTATTTTTCAAGGGTTGGAAGCGCTGTGGCCAAAAGATCTGCTGCTTTAGAGCTGGCAATCCTTGGTGTGCTCGCGGAAACCCCACAGCACGGTTACGAACTTCGCAAGCGTTTGATTTCGGTACTTGGACTTTTCAGCACAATTTCCTACGGCGCTTTGTACCCAGCTCTTAAGTCATTAGTTGAACGTGGGCTACTTGTCGAACAAGACGAAGTTGGTACTGGTAAATATCCAAAGCGCGCCCGCATCACCTACGCCTTAACGGAAGCTGGAACTGCCCACTTCAATGCCATGGTTGCGGACAGCGGACCAGGTGCTTGGGATGACGACACTTTTGCAGTTCGTATGTCGTTGTTTGGACAAACCGATGTAAGTACTCGAATTCACATTCTGCAGGGTCGTCGTAGTCGTGTCGAAGACCGATTAGCAAACCTTCAAACAAATTTGTCTAAGGGCCGGGAACGTTTGGACTCTTACACATTGGAACTTCAACAACATGGCTTAGATGCACTTGAACGTGAAGTGCGCTGGCTAAATGAACTTATCTCGCGAGAGCAAGGCGCCGCAGGTAGCGGTAATCCTCAAACCTCGCAAGTAAATAAGAAGTAAGACCGCAAGAAATATTCACTGACAACTAGGAGGCTTACAGTGAGTGAAGTTAGAGTAGCGATCGTTGGCGTAGGAAACTGCGCATCATCGCTGGTACAGGGCGTTGAGTACTACAAAGACGCTGATCCAAAAGCATCAGTTCCAGGACTTATGCACGTGCAGTTCGGTGACTACCACGTTAAAGACGTGAAGTTTGTTGCTGCATTCGACGTTGATGCAAAGAAAGTTGGCCAGGATCTTTCGGCTGCGATTTTTGCCAGCGAGAACAACACCATTAAATTCTCAGATGTACCGCCAACCGGAATCACGGTTCTTCGCGGTCACACCTATGACGGTCTTGGTAAGTATTACCGCGACATGGTAGTTGAATCTGATGAGACACCAGTTGATGTCGTTAAGGCACTCAAAGATGCAAACGTTGATGTAATGGTGTGCTACCTACCAGTTGGTTCTGAAGATGCAGCTAAGTTCTACGCGCAGTGCGCAATTGATGCTGGCGTTGGCTTCGTTAACGCGCTACCAGTTTTCATCGCTGGCACTAAGGAGTGGGCTGACAAGTTCACTGCAGCTGGCGTGCCAATTGTTGGAGATGACATCAAGAGCCAGGTCGGTGCCACAATCACCCACCGCGTGCTTGCAAAACTATTTGAAGATCGTGGCGTAACTGTTGACCGCACTTACCAACTAAATGTTGGCGGCAACATGGACTTCATGAACATGCTTGAACGTGATCGTCTGGAATCAAAGAAGATCTCCAAGACCCAGTCAGTAACCTCACAGTTGCGCGACAAGATTGATCCACGCAACGTTCACATCGGCCCAAGTGATTACGTAGCTTGGCTTGACGATCGTAAATGGGCATTCGTTCGACTTGAAGGACGCGCATTCGGCGATGTGCCATTGAGTCTTGAATACAAGCTAGAAGTTTGGGATTCACCAAACTCTGCTGGTGTAATCATCGATGCAATTCGTGCTTGCAAGATTGCAAAGGATCGTGGCATCGGTGGACCAATCTTGAGCGCTTCAAGCTACTTCATGAAGAGCCCACCAGTTCAATACGATGACACCAAGTGCCGTCAAGAAGTTGAAGACTTCATCGCTGGAAAGTAAGTATCTTGCAAGAACCGTTGCGCAACGGGTGTAAGTAACACAAAAGCGGCCTCCTTATCTAAGGGCTCCTAGTTCAACTAGGGGCCCTTAGTGTTTGTAATTTGATATTTACCTGCGAGTAACGACAATTCCTTGAATCTAGAGGTAGCGTGATTTAAGTGAATCGACCAAGTGTTAAATCCTTCTCGGTATTGCGTCATGCAAATGCCCGCGAGTTGCTTGGCGTTCGAATTTTTGGTCAAGCTGGTGACGGGTTATTACAAACTGCGCTAGCCAC
>WLGZ01000050.1 GCA_009702945.1 Actinomycetota bacterium
GCGATGTTCTTAAGTGTGAACCAACCTCGCGGCCCAGCAATAACAAACACCAACACCGTGATTAACGGAGTTATGGTGTGCTGAATTGGGCTGGAGATTTGATTAAGTCCCTGTGGTGGGTAATTCGGACCAAGAAGCAAGTTGTAAACCACACCTGTAACCGTGATCATCAAGATGCTGTCGATACGGAAAACCTTGAAAAGTTTTCCATCGCGACCTGGATTTAAGTAAAGCAGCGTCATTACAACGCCAACCACAATCTGACTCCAAATTGTGAAGTAGCTAAATAAGTCAATTAGTCGCTCTGGTGCGCCCGCCAGACCTGATGCATAGTCACCAGTGTGACCAAACAGCGAGGTAACTGGGGCTTCGCCGGTATCTAATGGTTCAACAAGCCCAAAGAGCTCGATGAAGGTTGACATACCTAAACCGATCCAAGCACTTAGTGCGTTGATTCCGAATAGAGATTTACGTGTTGTAGTTGAAAGAGCCATGGCTCAACCCTATGACTTGTGACCTACCAATTAACGTTTATTTGGGTTGATTTTTAGGATTCGACCCTTAGTAATGGGCGCAAAATGTCCAAAATAGATGCATCTTCGATTGTGCTTGGGATATCCACGTGTTTGCCATCTGCAATCCCCCGCATAGTCTTGCGAAGAACTTTGCCAGATCGAGTTTTTGGTAGGCCAGGCACAACAACAACTTCATTCAGGGCTGCAACCGGACCAACCTCTTTACGAACCAGTGCCACAATTTGTTTGCGCAAATCTTCGGCATCGACCTGAGCACCAGCCTTAAGAACTACGAAAGCTTTTGGAATTTGACCCTTGATTGCATCAGCCACACCGATAACGGCACACTCTGCTACTAACTCATGAGTTGCCACAACAGCTTCAAGGGAACCAGTGCTTAGTCGGTGGCCAGCAACATTGATTACATCGTCAGTACGACCCATGATGTAGACGTATCCATCTTCATCAATGTAGCCACCATCACCACTTGCATACATTCCTGGGAAAACGGTTAGATAAGAATCGATGTAACGCTGGTCGTCTCCCCAAAGGGTTGGCAAAGTTCCAGGCGGCAGCGGCAATGTGATTGCAATATTTCCTTCTGTCCCAGCCGGCAACTCCTTGCCTGATTCATCAAGCACTTTTATTTCATAACCAGGAATAGCTACCGTTGGCGATCCTGGCTTAATTGGCATTGGTTCAAGGCCACGCAAGTTTGAAGCAATCGGCCAGCCAGTTTCGGTTTGCCACCAGTTATCAATCACAGGGACGCCAAGATTTTCTGTTGCCCAATGATAAGTATCAGGATCCAAGCGCTCACCCGCAAGAAATAGGTTTTCAAACTTTGAAAGATCTGCACTCTTGATGAAATCTGCGTTGTAATCTTCTTTGCGGATTGCGCGGATTGCAGTTGGCGCAGTAAACAATCCTTTGACACCGTATTTTTCAATCACTCGCCAGAAAGTTCCGGCATCTGGCGTACCAACTGGCTTGCCTTCAAAGACAATAGTTGTCGCTCCAGCAAATAGTGGTGCATAAACAATGTAAGAATGTCCAACCACCCAGCCAACATCTGATGCTGACCACCACATATCACCAGCTTCGATGTTGTAGACATTTTTCATCGACCAAGTCAGCGCAACGGCGTGACCACCATTGTCGCGCACAATACCTTTAGGTTTTCCAGTTGTACCCGAGGTATACAAAATATAGAGCGGGTCAGTAGCTGCAACCGAAACACATTCGGCAGGCTCTGCCATAGCCATGGCATCTTTCCAGTCCATATCAAGTGGACCAAGTTCAACTGGGTGTTGCTCTCGCTGCAGGATTATGCATCGGCTTGGCTTGTGAGTTGCAAGTGCTATTGACTCATCAAGCATTGGCTTGTATTCCACAACGCGAGTTGGTTCTAGGCCGCATGAGGCAGACACGATTACCTTTGGCTTTGCATCATCAATTCGGGCTGCGAGCTCAGCTGGAGCAAATCCACCGAACACAACGGAATGAACTGCGCCCAATCTGGCACAGGCCAGCATGGCAATTAGGGCTTCGGGCACCATCGGCATATAAATAACAACCCGATCCCCTTTTTCAACCCCTGCCATACGCAGGGCGCCGGCAAAACGAGCTGTCTTTTCAAGCATTTGGGCGTAAGTCAAAATCGCTGACTTACCGGTAATTGCACTTTCGTGAATTACGGCCGGTTGATCCGCCCGACCATCAATAACGTGACGATCCAGTGCGTTGTAGCAAGTGTTCAACATGCCATCGGAAAACCAGCGATACAGCGGAACGTTGCTGTCATCCAAAATTACCTTTGGAGCTTTATCCCACTTCACCAATTTGGCAGCTTCGCCCCAGAATCCAGCCGGGTCACTCAAGCTTTGATCGTAGGCCTGCTGGTAACTGCTCATAGGAAGTGTCTACCACTAATGAGTTGTGAGCGAGCCAGAAGGTGTCAGAAAGTATTAGTTCTTAGTTGCTGCCGCAAGCTGGCCACAAGCACCATCAATGTCACGGCCGCGAGTATCGCGCACAGTAACAGGCACGCCGTGGCTCTTTAAGCGACGTACGAATTCATCTTCGTCCTCTGGGCGTGAGGCAGTCCACTTAGAACCAGGGGTTGGATTTAGTGGGATTAGATTTACGTGCACCAGATTGCCCGCAAGTTTTTCCCCAAGTAAGTCGGCGCGCCAAGCCTGATCATTAATGTCCTTGATCATTGCGTATTCAATTGAGATTCGACGGCCAGTTTTATCTGCGTAATACCAAGCAGCATCTAGAACTTCTTGCACCTTGAATCGAGTATTGATTGGAACCAAAGTGTCGCGCAGCTCATCATCTGGAGCATGTAGCGAAACGGCAAGTGTTACCGGGATGCCTTCTTCAGCTAACTGACGCATACGAGGAACTAACCCAACGGTTGAAACTGTGATACCGCGCGCTGACATGCCAAAGCCGGCAGGCGCTGGTTCAGTTAGTCGACGAATCGCACCGATCACGCTGTTGTAATTGGCCATTGGTTCGCCCATGCCCATAAACACAAGATTGTTAACGCGGCCAATGCCACCTTCAATTTCGCCTTTAGCAAGTGAGCGTGCACCAGCCAGTACTTGTTCCACAATTTCAGCAGTAGATAAGTTGCGAGTTAGGCCACTCTGGCCGGTAGCGCAGAACGGACAGTTCATGCCGCAACCTGCTTGGGAAGAAATGCACATCGTGGTTCGATCGGTGTATCGCATTAGAACACTTTCGACAAGAACACCATCGAAGAGTTTCCAAACTTGCTTAACCGTAGTTCCGTTATCGCATTTAAGTTCGCGAATACTTGTCATTAAATCCGGAAACAGTAAGTCCTTTACCGCCTCGCGCATATCTGCTGGCACATCAGTCCAGGAAGCCGTGTCATTGTTAAGGCGCTGGTACCACTGACGGGAAAACTGATCTGCCCGAAACCCTGGTAATCCAAGTTCAATTACTTGAGCCTTGCGCTCTTCAACGGTCCAATCGGACCAATGTTTAGGTGGCTTTGGTCGCTTTGGTTCGACCATGATCAATTCACCGGGTGCAGGCATGCCTTTAGCCTACGGGCACATTGCTAGTTAGAGAAAAAATCCAAAGAGCAGCCACGCCATGAAGGCATTAATGACTAACGAATCCAAGCGATCCATTACGCCACCATGTCCAGGCAATAAAGATCCCATGTCCTTGATTCCAAGGTCTCGCTTAATCATCGATTCGACTAGATCGCCGATGGTTGCAGTCAGCATCATCACAAAACCAACAATTGCGCCTTCCCACCAGGGTTGATCAAATACATAAATCCACAGCACAACTCCAACAATTAGCTGGAGAACAAGTGCGCCAACAAAGCCTTCCCAAGATTTCTTAGGAGAAATTTTTGGCGCCATTGGATGCTTACCGAAGATCGCACCAGCTGCATATCCACCTAAATCAGTCGCAGCAGTTAGCAAGATGAATGCCAGCACTTTCCAAGCGCCATCTTCTTGCGTGGACAGCAAAACTGCAAAGCCTGCAAGCAATGGAGCGTAAACCAATGCAAAGATCGAGCGGGTTACATGATGTACATAAGCTTCTTGGCCATCGAGTAGACGAACCGTGAGAACCAATAGTGCGCTTGCTACGAATGCAGCAAGTAAACCTTCGACTCCAGAGACCGCAGCTGATACCACGATTGCAGGCGCCAAGATTTGTAGCAGGATGCTCATGCGATCAGATAATCCGACAGCAAGTGCTTTACTTAACTCGCGGACTGCAAGCATTGCTGCAAAAGCAACCAGGATGGCAAAGAATCGAACGTCAATAAACAGTGATGCGATAACTGTGGCTAGTAGTCCAAGACCAACTGCAGTAGCTACCGGTAAGTTTCTTCCGGCTTTACCATAATCGGTTTGATTAGAAGTCATAACTAGACCTCTAGAAGTTCAGCTTCTTTGTGCTTAAGCATGTCGTCAATATGGCCAACAGCCTTTGTCGTTAAATCCTCTAACGCCTTTTCAGCGCGAGCTACTTCATCTTTACCAACATCGCCATCTTTAGCCATTTTTTCTAGAGCTTCTTTAGCATTGCGACGAATGTTACGAATTGCAATGCGAGCGTCTTCAGCTTTGGATTTAGCAACCTTGATAAATTCTTTACGGCGTTCTTCAGTTAATTGTGGGAACGGTACCCGAACAATTGCGCCATCATTTGAAGGATTAACGCCTAAGTCAGAATCGCGAATCGCGCGCTCGATTGCGCCCAGTGCGGACTTATCAAATGGCGTAACGACTGCTACCCGTGGTTCTGGAGTCTGGATCGAAGCAACTTGCTGCAGTGGTGTTGGAGTTCCGTAGTACTCCACCATGATTTTGGAAAACAGTGCAGCGTTTGCTCGACCAGCGCGAATGGTGGTGAACTCTTCTCGAGTTACTTCAGTTGCCTTTGCCATCTTTTCTTCGGCATCTTTTAGGGTTTCGTTAATCATGTCTACTCAAATCCTCTAGCGACTGGTCTTAATTAGGGTTCCGACTTGTTCTCCACGAACTGCGCGAGCAATGTTGCCATCGACTAGCAAATTGAAAACCACGATAGGCAGATTATTGTCGCGGCAGAGGCTAATTGCGGTGGCATCAGCAACTTTAAGATTTTGGGTTAAGACATCGTCGTGACTTAGGTTTTCGTAGCGCTTAGCGGCTGGATTAGTGCGAGGGTCGTCATCGTAAACCCCATCGACACCCTTGGCCATCAAAACAACTTCGCAGCCAATTTCTAGTGCGCGCTGAGCAGCGCAGCTATCTGTACTGAAGTATGGAGTGCCAAGACCAGCGCCAAAGATTACTACGCGGCCCTTTTCCAAGTGGCGCACCGCGCGACCCGGAATGTAAGGCTCGGCAACTTGGCTCATTGGGATTGCGGTTTGAACTCGAGTTGCAACACCTTGCTTCTCGAGGAAATCTTGAAGCGCTAGGCAGTTCATGACGGTGCCGAGCATACCCATGTAGTCAGCTCGGGCTCGATCCATGCCGCGTTCAGCTAGCTGGGCGCCACGGAAATAGTTGCCACCACCGATTACAACAGCAACTTCCGCGCCAGTTTTAACAACTTCGGTAATTTGGCGAGCAATGTCATTAACGACATCTGGATCTACGCCAAGTTTTCCTTCACCAGCAAAGGCTTCACCGGAAAGCTTTAGAAGTACGCGGTTCCAGCCACCTTTTGGAACACCAGGCCAGATGGATTTATCAGATGTGCTCACGCCCTTAATCTTGCCTTACTTACCCGAAAAAGTCTGCACAGACCCCACCAAAATATGGTCCTTATAAAACTTCCCCACAAAATACTTTTGGCGCTATCCAACCGGCTGGATCACAGTCGGAAGGTAGCGCCAAAAGAGGCTAGAGATTGCTAGTTAGCCAGCAATTTCAATTCGGGTGAAGCTTGTGATGCTAGTTCCGGCTTCTTCCAGAACCTGCTTTACAGACTTCTTGTTATCGATAACTGAGGACTGCTCTAGTAGGCAGTTGTCCTTGAAGAATCCATTTACGCGGCCTTCCACGATCTTTGGCAGGGCAGCTTCTGGCTTGCCTTCTTCTTTAGCAGTTTCCATAGCAATGTGCTTTTCGTTTTCAACTACATCTGCCGGAACTTCATCCCGAGTTAAGTAACTTGGGCGCATCGCAGCAATCTGCATGGCAGCGCTGCGAGCAGCATCTTCGGATCCTGAGTAGGAAACCAAAACGCCAACTGCTGGTGGCAAATCTGCCGAGCGACGGTGCATGTAAACCGCAACGTCACCTTCGTGATTGGCAACGCGACCGAGTTCGATCTTTTCGCCAATTACTACAGCCATGTCTGCAACTGCTTGTTCTGCAGTCTTTCCGCTACCAAGCATTAGTGCGGCGGCAGCTGCGGAATCCTTAGCGCCGGCTGCCTTAACTGCAGCTGCAATTTCGTCACCTAGCTTTAGGAAGTCTTCGCTCTTTGCCACGAAGTCAGTTTCGCAAAGCAATTCAACTAGAACGCCTGCGTTTTGAGCCACGATGCCAGCTGAAGTTTCACGCTCGGCACCACGCTTTGCAGCTTTTGCAGCTCCAGAGATACGTAGTAGCTCTACAGCCTTATCGAAGTCACCGTTTGATTCTTCAAGTGCTTTCTTGCACTCCATCATTCCGGCTGAAGTAATGTCGCGAAGTTTCTTTACGTCCGCGGCTGAAATAGACATGATTTATTTCCTTTTAGTTTTGGGGTCAGTAGGTGTTGGATTACGAGTGTTGTAACTGCGGGCAAAGTTATGCCCGCAGTTACGAATGCTTATTCAGCAGCAGGTGCTTCGGCAGCTGGAACTTCAGCTGGTGCTGCGTCTGCAGTTCCAGTTAGAAGTTCCTTTTCCCAGTCAGCAAGTGGCTCAACTGCTGCGTCTGCAGGTGCACCAGCACCTGCACCGCCTGCGCGTGCCA
>WLGZ01000051.1 GCA_009702945.1 Actinomycetota bacterium
CATCGAGTAAGCAGCGTTTCTGGTTCCCATCAACCAGGACGCAATTACTGCAGTGAGCGCAGTTCCACCTGAAGCCAGCGTGCTAACCAATGTG
The DNA here is from genome assembly GCA_009702945.1 of Actinomycetota bacterium. Lineage (GTDB taxonomy): Bacteria > Actinomycetota > Actinomycetes > S36-B12 > UBA5976 > UBA5976. The sequence continues at coordinate 95 of WLGZ01000051.1, forward strand.
AATTGGCTTGCGCCGGTAAACATCAATAGCGACAAAGCCATGGTTTGAGGAATAGAAAGTCCAGTTGTGGTTCCGAGAGCCCCGAAAGAAACCCCATACATCGCTACGGCGAAACCGATACTTGCAGCATTGCCGACAATTTGCCGACGGGCTAAGCTCCATTCGGTTTGGGTGGTATTCATAGTCCGTTAAACCTATCGCACTAGTCTGAGGCCATGCCTAAAAACATCCGAGGACTGAGCTATGCCTTCCTAGGGGTTTTGATTTTTTCATTTACTTTGCCAATGGTGAAACTTGCGCTTCCTGGTTTTTCCCCTTGGACTTTGACTTTTGGTAGAGCTGCTCTGGCTGGATTACTTGCTGCAATTCTGCTGAAGCGAGCACGTGTTAAGTTTCCGGAGAAAAAACTGATTGGTCCGTTGTTAATCACAGCAGGTGGAATTGTGATCGGCTGGCCAATTCTGACCACGCTGGCTTTAACTGAAACAACAAGTGCACATGCGGCTGTGATTACTGCAGGACTACCACTGGCAACTGCTGTTTTAGCAGTATTCAGATTGCACGAGAAAGTGCCAAAAGCTTTTTGGGCTGCCGCGTTGGTTGGAACCTTCACTTTGGTGATTTACGCCTGGCTTAACGGAGGCCAGGAAGGCAGCTCGCTTAAAGCCGATCTGTTTTTAGTGGGAGCTGTTGTGGCGGCTGCGATTGGATATGCCGAAGGAGCAATCCTTAGCAAGGTAATGCCGGGCTGGCAGGTTGTCTCGTGGTGCGTAGTTTTAACCTTGCCACTCACGATGCCGTATTTCTTGATTTCACTTTGGTTGGGTAGAGAAACTCACAGCATTACCTCGGTATCGTTACTGGCATTTTTGTTCACAGCATTTGGTTCCATGTACTTTGGCTTCTTTGCCTGGTACCGAGGTTTGTCAGAGTTAGGTGTCGCGCGAGGTTCGCAAGTTCAGCTGGTTCAGTCGCTCTTAACGTTACTTTGGTCAGCTTTACTGCTCGGCGAAATAGTAACGGGTAAGACTCTTGTGGCTGCCAGCGTAGTTGTGGTTTGTGTGGCGATCACCCAAAAGGTGAGGTTAGTCAGCAGGGTAGAAGTTAACTGATCCTCTGACCCAAACGGTTACTGGCATGCCAACTTCTGGTGAGATCGGTCCAGAAGTGCGAGCCTTCACAGTTCCAGCGGCAGTCTTAACTTCAACTAAGGCATCGTGTCCAAAGAATTGACGTCCGGTAACTACGGCTAAACCTTTTGGATCAGGTTGTAGATATAAATTCTCTGGACGAATAGCAACTTGACCCTTAGTTCCTTCAGGTTGCGCCACGCTCGGGATCAGGTCGCCCAATTGCGTGCTGACTTTCCCGGCAGTTACTACGCCAGGAATAACCACGGCATCGCCTAGGAACTTAGCAAGTGAAACGTCAACTGGCTGCGAGTAAATCGATCGCGGGCTACCAATCTGGGCAACGGTTCCGTCGCGAAGGATTGCCACTTGATCAGCTATCGATAGCGCCTCTTCTTGATCGTGAGTTACCAGAATTGCAGTTGCACTGGCTGCTCGAAGGATTGCTCGGACATCTTCGCGAAGCTTTGAACGCAATTGGGCATCCAGCGCAGCGAATGGTTCATCAAGAAGAATCACGTCAGGATTAGGTGCAAGTGCGCGGGCGATTGCTACGCGTTGGCGCTGGCCACCAGAAAGCGTGTCAGGAAGAGAATCTCTCTGGTCACCCATCCCGATTAGATCCAACAACTCTGAAACTTTTGTATCTTTCGCGGCAGTCTTCAAGTGGGAAAGTCCGTACGCAATATTCTTTGAAACTGATAAATGAGGAAACAGCGCAGAATCCTGTGGCACAAAACCAACGTTTCGCTTTTCAGGAGGTAGTGACAATGACTCCGAAGAAACTACTCGGCCATTCATTGTGATAGATCCCGAGTCCACTGAATCAAAGCCTGCAATCAACCGCAGGAGTGTGGTTTTACCGCCGCCTGAGGCACCCAGAACTGTTAGAAGCGAACCGTCTTCGACAGTAAATGAAACATTTTTGAGTACAGATACATTGCCAAAAGATTTGGAGACATTTTTTATTTGCACTTTTTCTGACATCTATCTCACCTCGCTAACGCTAACTTCATTCGGAACTTCTACTTCTAGGCTACTTCGATTTTGAGTTGCCCGAATTTCACGATTAACGAAAAGCGCAGGAATACCTGCTACGAGTATCAATAGCAATGCATATGGAGCCGCGGCACTGAATGCACTTACGGAAGTTGCAGACCATAATCGGGTGGCAAGTGTTTCAATTCCAGTCGGGCGAAGAATCAGAGTCGCTGGCAACTCTTTAATTACGGTAAGCCCGACAAAGGCGGTGGCACTTAGAATTCCAGGAGCCGCTGCCGGAATCACAACTCTTCTTAGTGTTTGAAATTGAGAGCTTCCTAGCGTTCTAGAGACTTCTTCAATTCCGGTTGGTACTTGCGAAATTGGCACCTTTAGAACAGCAACTGCATTGGGTAGAAATAATGCGAGATATGCGAGAAGTACTAAAGCACTGGTTTGGTAGAGACTTGGCACAGATTGATTCACTAGGAATACGAAAGAGAGCGCAACGACTACGCCAGGAAGTGCATGGGTAATCAAAATAGTTTTTTCGACATTGACTGAATACTTGCTTTTATACCTAACCGCCAAGATGGCAACCGCTAAGCCAACAAAAGCAACAGCTAATCCACCAGCAATTCCGTACCCAACTGTGTTAACAAAGGCACGAGAAATTTCGCCAAAATTTGATTGCGACTGACCAATCACCGTCCAGTAAATAATGCTCGAAACTGGAATCAGAACTCCCAATACAAACCATGACAACAACAAAGCCTGCGCTCCAATTTGCCATTTGCCAAGTTTGGTTTGCATTGCTCGATATTGACCTGATGACTTGGCAGTCGTTAGAGAGTTGGATCTACTTTCAATTCGAATTAGAAACAGGGTAAGAACAACTAGAACTAGCGCTAGGGCGGCAGCTGAGTTCCTGTCGAAACTTGCTCGGTAGGCGTTATAAATCGCGCGCGTGAAGGTATCAAATCGCATTAAGGAAACCGCACCGAAATCACTAAGGGTATAGAGAGCAACAAGTAATCCAGATCCGAACACCGCACTTCGAATTGCCGGCCACGTGATAGTTCTGGCAACACTCAACTGACTTCGTCCAAGAGTGCGAGCAACTTCTTCACCTGCACCGCTATGTCGATTAAAGGCAGCTGAGACTGCTAGGAAAACATAAGGTGACGTACTAATACTTAGTACTAGCCACGATCCAATAAATCCATTTATTCCGGACGATACTGAAAGCCAGGCGTAAGCCAATACATATGAAGGCATCGCTAGCGGGAGAATCGCAACAACTTGAAACAATCTGCGAAAAGCCAAATCTGACCGGAAGCTCAACCAAGCCTGAGCTGTCCCAATAGTCATTGCAGTTACACAAACCACAAGGGTGAGGGAGAGCGAGTTGTAAATCAGCTCAAGAGTCCTTGCCCGAAACAAGCTATCAACCAATTCGCTGATTCCAATTTGCGCTGTACGCAACAGAATGTAGACCAGCGGTAAAACCGAAACGAAAACGCCAAATGCCACCACTACAGAAATTTGTAGTGGTGGCCTTTGGTTTGATCTGGTCGTCAGATTAGACCCGCTTCAGTTAACAATTGCAAAGTCTGCTCTAGTGAAGACAGATTTGATAAATCAATTTCTGGTCCGTTGATCTCGCTTAACTTAGGCATAGCTGGATCTGGCGAAACATCTGAAGTGAGTGAATACTCAAAGGTGGTTTCCAGGAAATACTTTTGCGCAGTCTCGCCCAAAAGCCACTTTGCGAATACCAAAGCGTTTGGATTGTCTGAAATTAGCGAAACTCCAGCGACATTAACAAGATTGCCAGCATCACCATCGGCAAACCAAGTGATCTTCGAATTCATGTTCTCGGCACCGATTTCAGCAGCTTTTTCAAACCAGTAGTAATGGTTTAGAAGTCCGGCAGCAACTTCGCCGTTCTCGACTGCATCCAGAATCTGGCTGTTCTTTTCGTAGAGGATCGCATTTTCCTTCATTGCTGAAAGAAATTCCAAAGTCTTTTCGTCACCCTCGGTTACACGCATCCCAGTAACAAATGACTGAAAGGATGCATTTGTCGGAGCAATAGCGATTCGACCTTTCCAGCCTGGATCGGCGAGATCAAACACCGACTTCGGTAGATCTGTCACAAGTTCAGGGTTGTATGCAAGGACGCGTGAACGTCCGGATACGCCAACCCAAGAACCATCTTTAGCGCGAAATTTGGCAGGGACTAAATTCAGTACCTCTTCGGGCAAAGTATATGTAGTAGCTTCTTGGCTTACTGCGCCCAATGCGCCAGCGTCCTGTGAGAAAAATACATCAGCCTTTGTGTTGTTGCCTTCCTCAAGAATGGTCGCTGCCATCTCTGAAGATTCACCGTAACGAACGTTTACTACGATCCCAGTTTCTGATGTAAACAACTCAAGAAGCGGTGCGATCAGTTCCTCAGAACGACCCGAATAAAGCGTGATCGATCCGGCATTACTATCCGCAGTACTGGATGCGTTTGGCTCGGAAGTTGTTTCACTGGCACAACCGGAAACAAGGACAGAAAGACTTAGTGCTGAAGCAGCAAGTAAGCGACGCGAAAGCATTTGACTCCTAATTAAGGTATTTATGCAACTAAATGGTTGCATAAATAATTTTGTAACTAAAAGGTAGCGAAAATCAATTAGTCGGTCAAATGGAGAAAGTGGTGGCAAAGTCAGGGTTAATTGGGCGCCCCGATAGCCTTATCAACGTGGCCCAAGAGATTTCCTTTAGAAGTGATGTAACTGTCGAGCTGGTGAAGCACTCTGCAGGAGACGCAGATGTGCTTTGGGCAGCCCGAGTTTCAACTAAAGGCGATCAATCTGCAGTGGACGTTAATGCCGATTCCGCTGCCTCTGCTGGTTTGATCAACTATTTGATGCGGGATCGTCACGGAAGTCCGTTCGAGCATTCGGTATTTACTTTCTTTGTGCAAGCACCAATTTTTATGTGGCGTGAACATTTTCGTCACCGCATGGCAAGTTACAACGAAGAATCTGGTCGTTACAAAGTTTTAGAACCGATTTTCTACACGCCTGGTCCGGAGCGAAAGCTGATCCAAGTTGGTAAAGCCGGCGCTTACGAATTTGTCGATGGAACATCAGAGCAATTTGAAATTGTTACTACAGAGACCAAGAAGGCCTGCGAAGTTGCCTACGCATCTTATGAAGCAATGCTGGAAGCTGGCGTGGCCCGCGAAGTCGCTCGAATTGTTTTGCCGGTGACGATTTATAGTTCTGCCTACGTAACAATGAACGCCCGCGCGCTGATGAACTTTCTTAGTCTGCGACGTAAAGCAGAAGGTTCTCACTTCCCATCCTTCCCACAACGCGAAATTGAAATGGTTGCAGAAAAGTACGAGTTAGAATTCGAGCGAATCATGCCACTTACCCACGCATCATTCGTGGCTAATGGCCGAGTCGCTCCATAGGGAATAGGTGTGGTTGTGAAGGCTCAAGAGGTTTTTGGCACGGTACTGACCGCAATGGTTACTCCGTTTACTTCTGATGGAACCAAGATTGATTACGATGCTGCTGCAAAGCTGGCAAATGACTTAGTTGATTTGGGCAACAACGGCTTAGTAGTTAATGGCACAACTGGTGAATCTCCAACAACTGATGAACACGAAAAACTTGAACTACTTAAAGTTGTAATTGACGCAGTTGGAAGTCGGGCCAAAGTTGTTGCAGGTGCTGGCTCCAATGACACCGCTCATTCGATTTTGCTAGCTAAAGACGCGCAAAAAGCTGGCGCACATGGACTGCTTGTCGTCACTCCGTATTACAACAAGCCACCACAAGCCGGTATTTATGCGCACATGGTTGCAGTAGCTGATTCAACCGATCTGCCGGTAATGATTTATGACATCCCAGGTCGCTCGGGTGTGCCAATCAACAATGACACCATGCTGCAGCTGGCACAACATCCAAAAATCATCGCTAATAAAGATGCAAAAGGGGATCCTTGGGCAGCATCACAAATCATGGCGCAATCGGATCTTGCTTACTATTCAGGTGATGATCCGTTAAACCTTGCACTCCTAGCAATAGGAGCTGTTGGTGTCGTGAGCGTCACGGGACATATCGTGGCTGATCGCCACAAGTTGATGGTTGAAGCGATGCAAAACAATGACGTTAAAACGGCTCGAGAGATTAATCGGTCGCTAGTTCCAATCACCGAGGGCATCATGACCCGAGCTGGTGGAGCAATTATGGTGAAAGCAGCGCTTGACCAACTGGGTAGGACAGGCGGTGGGTCACTTCGATTGCCACTAGTTCCAGCAACTGATGACCAGAGACGTGTTCTTAAAGAAGACTTGATTAAGGGTGGCTTCAGTCTGTGACATTTTCACAAATTGAGTTACCAACTCCACCTCCGCTAACTGATGACACTTTTCGCGTAGTTGCACTTGGTGGATTAGGCGACATCGGTCGCAATATGACCGTGCTTGAATACCGCGGAAACCTGCTCATTGTCGACTGTGGAGTTTTATTTCCAGAAGAGACGCAACCCGGTGTCGATTTAATCTTGCCTGATTTCGCCTACATCCAAGATCGACTAGATGATGTAGCGGCAGTAATTCTGACGCACGGACATGAAGATCACATTGGGGCAGTCCCGTATCTACTGCGACATAAGCAAGACATACCGATCGTCGGTTCACAATTGACTTTGGCATTTATTGAAAGC
>WLGZ01000052.1 GCA_009702945.1 Actinomycetota bacterium
AACATCAGCTTGCTGCTGCATGTGAGCTATTTCCAATCTTTGAGCGCGCTCACCTACTTCGCACCTGGGGCGGCATTGTTGATATCGCTCCTGACGCGTCTCCAATCATTGGTCTAACGCCAGTGGAGAATCTGTTCATTAACTCGGGTTGGGGAACTGGTGGATTCAAAGCCACACCAGGATCTGGTTGGGTCATGGCAGCAACAATTGCAAATGGTGAACCTGATGCACTTGCTAAGCCGTATGCCCTGGATCGTTTTATCTCCGGTCACTTAATCGACGAACACGGCGCTGCCGGCGTGGCCCACTAAGGAATCACAATGTTGCATATCCCTTGTCCATACTGCGGTCCACGCGATGAAACTGAGTTTCATTACGGCTCCGAAGCTCATGTTGCATACCCAGAAAACTCTGCAAACTTAACCGACGAAGAGTGGGCCAAGTTTGTGTTCATTCGTTCCAATCCAAAAGGCTGGATGGCTGAACGTTGGGTTCATAGTGCTGGTTGCCGCCGCTGGTTCAACGTTTGGCGAAACACAATCAACCACGAATTCGGACCGTCTTATAAACCATTCACCCAACAGCCAAAGAGCCCAGCATGAGCACAGTAACTTTCACATTCGACGGCAAGCAGTACACCGGCCAGAAGGGCGAGAGCCTAGCTTCTGCCCTATTGCGTAATGGCGTTTTGCATTTCACCGACAGCTCATACAAAGATCGTCCACGCGGAGTTATGGGACTTTGGGTTGAAGAACCAAATGCATTGGTAAACATCGACTCTGGTGCGGGCGAACCAATGGTTATGTCCACCACTATCGAGATAGTTGAAGGCGTGGTTGCTAGAAGTTCTCAGGGTGTTGGCGACCTGCCTGATACTCGCGACAATTCTCGCTATGACAAAGTAAACCGTCACGTAGATGTGCTGGTAGTAGGTGCGGGAACTTCTGGTCTTGAAGCTGCAAAGAAGTTCGCTGATCAGGGCAAGAGCGTCATTGTTATGGATGACAAGCCAACTGCTGGTGGACATTTGGTTTATCTGGGTCAGCCAGTTCCACCTGAACTGCTGTCAGTACTTGATCGCGAAAACGTAACTTTCCTACCGCGCACTACAGTGCAAGGTTTGTATGACCAGGGATATTCAGTTGCAACAGAACGTCGCACTGATCACCTTGATGTCAACGTACACACCGAAATGTCACGCATCAGGACTTGGCACATTCGTGCCGATCACACTGTGCTTGCAACTGGTGCATTCCAGCGTCATTTGGTTTTTGCCAACAATGACCGTCCAGGAATTATGCTTTCGCACGCAGCAGCCACTTATGTTTCAAATGGTGCTAACCCATTTAGGGCAGCGGTTGTCGTCACCGTTGACAATCAGGGTTACCGCGATGCCGTTCGCCTAAGTCAGGCGGGTGTAACCGTTAATGCAATCGTTGACATCCGTAACAACCCAAGTGGTCCTTCCGTTGAAGCAGCTAAGGCTTCCGGAATCCAAATCATCACCGGCAAGACTGCGATAGATACCTGTGAAAAAGAGGATGGAACAGTTAAGTGTGTTTCCGTTGGAAATCCAGATGGCACCGAGGCAGCATGTGTCGATGGAGATCTAATTGCAGTTTCAGGTGGTTGGACTCCAGTTGTACACCTAGCAACGTTCATTGGAATCAAGCCAACCTGGGATGCAAAGTTGGCGGCATTTGTTGTTAAGCATTCTGATTCACTAACGAGCACCGCAGGCATGCTTGCCGGTGATTTTGGTGATGATGATGAGGCTGCCATTTTCTTTGGTCCAAAGCTTTCAACTGAACAAGCACTGGTTGCCTTCGTTGATTACCAGCGCGATGCAACTTACCGTGATTTCAAGCGCGCAATTGATGCGGGTATGAGAAGTATCGAGCACGTAAAGCGTTACACCGCTATCGGCACCGCGCATGATCAAGGTAAGACCAGTGGCACCGTAACTATGGGTCTGATTGGTCAGGCAATTGGCAAGGCACCAGATGAAATTGGTTCCTTAACTTTCCGTCCGCCATACATTTCAGTTCCATTTGCAGCTCTTGCGGGTCGCGATCGTGGATTGCTTTCCGATCCAGAGCGCACTACCCCAATTCACTCTTGGCATGTCGCCAGTGGCGCTCCAATGGAAGACGTCGGCCAGTGGAAGCGACCTTGGTACTTCCCTATGCCTGGTGAATCCATGCATGCCGCGGTACTGCGCGAATGTGCTGCAGTTCGTGAAGGCGTTGGAGTTATGGATGCCTCAACTCTTGGCAAAATCGACATCCAGGGTAAAGATGCCGGTCAGTTCTTGGATTTGATTTACACAAACATGTTCTCCACGCTGAAAGTTGGCATGAGCCGTTACGGCTTAATGTGCGGCATTGATGGCATGGTCTTTGACGACGGCGTAACAACTCGAATCAGCGAAAACCATTGGCTAATGACCACTACAACTGGTGGTGCCGCAAAGGTTCTGGACTGGCTTGAGGAATGGCTACAAACTGAATGGCCACATCTTGAGGTTTACTGCACTTCAGTAACCGAACAGATTTCCACAGTTGCCATCGTTGGACCTAAGAGTCGTGAATTGATGCGTCGTCTAGCTCCATCACTTGATGTTTCGAATGAAGCTTTTGCTTTCATGGAGAACAAGCATGTTGATGTAGCTGGTGTTCCAGCACGTATCGCCCGAATCTCGTTCTCTGGTGAACTTGCCTACGAAATCAACGTGCCAGCAATCTACGGATTGCACATTTGGGAATCTGTTATGGCAAAGGGTGCTGACCTAAACATCACGCCATACGGCACCGAAACTATGCACGTGCTTCGTGCTGAAAAGGGATTCGTAATCGTTGGTCAGGAAACTGATGGAACTCAGACTCCTGATGACTTAGACATGAATTGGATTGTTTCCAAGAAAAAGGATGACTTCATTGGTAAGCGTTCATTTAGCCGAGCCGACACCGCTCGCGACGGACGTCACCAATTAGTTGGAATTCTGGCTGATGATGGCTCTTATGTGATTCCAGAAGGCGCTTACATAGTTGCTGGTGCAGACGAGAAAACTGCACCGCCGGTTAAGCACATTGGTTACATAACTAGTTCTTATGACTCAGCTGCATTAGGTCGTTCATTTGCACTTGCATTAGTTGCTAACGGTTTGGCTCGTAAGGGCGAAAAGATTGCCATCCCAATGGCTGATCGCGTTGTAACTGGCGTAATCACTGATTCAGTATTTGTAGACAAGGAGAACACACGTCGTGATGGTTAATCTCGAATTTGCAAAGAGCCCGCTAAGTAGCGCTGAGCATGGCAGCAAGGATTCTGCCGTGTGGATGTACGAAGTCCCATTCACTCCCGCTTGGGACCTTCGCGTGGAACCGGGTAATGATGCATATGCTGCGGTTAATGCAGCTCTCGGACTGACCTTGCCAACCAAGGTCGGTGACGTTGCACGCCTCAATGGTGCATGTATCGGTCAGGATGACTTCGTTGTGGGGCAGCAGGCCATCATTGCTCTTTGCCTAGGTCCAGATTGGTGGTACTTAACTGGAACTGCTGATATCCAGGCTTTGTTGCTACCAGTCCAGGAAGCTCATCACATTTCATTCGTGGACGTTAGTTCGCAGCGCACCAAGATCGAAGTCTCTGGACCAAACGCACAAGATGTGCTCGCGCACTACTGGGAGCAAGACCTTCGGGAGGAGCATTTTCCTATCGATGCTTGCAGTCAGGGCGTTCTTGCTAAAGCTCCACTCATAATGTGGCACTGTTGCGAAAATTGTTACTTACTTTTCCCAAGAGCATCATTTGCAAAGCATCTTTGGACTGCTTTGACTGATGCCGCAGTTGAGTACCTGTAAAATCAGTTAACACTTTCTAACTTAAAAGTAGGCACCATGACTGCGGTCATTCTCGATGGAAAAGCTACTGCTGCTGCAGTAAAAGCGAATCTAGCAACGAGAGTTGCTGCCTTAAATGCCAAAGGAATCTTTCCCGGTCTTGGCACTGTCTTAGTTGGCGATGATCCAGGTTCGCACTCTTACGTTGGTGGCAAACATAAAGACTGTCATGAAGTTGGAATCACTTCAGTTCGTGAAGATCTACCAGCCTCCGCTACTCAGCAAGACGTTTTGGATGCAATCGCGCGACTTAACGCTGACCCAGCCTGCACTGGATACATTGTGCAGTTGCCACTTCCAAAAGGACTTGACTCTAATGCCGCACTCGAAGCAATCGACCCACGCAAAGATGCCGATGGCCTACATCCAACAAACCTTGGTCGCTTAGTTCTTGGCGAACCTGCACCATTACCTTGCACCCCACGTGGCATCGTAGAACTACTTCGCGCTTACGACGTAAACATAGATGGCGCTGAAGTTTGCATCATCGGTCGTGGCGTAACTGTTGGTCGACCTCTTGGTTTATTGCTAACTCGCCGCAGTGAAAATGCAACGGTGACGTTATGTCACACCGGAACCAAAGACATGACAGCACACATTAAGCGCGCTGATATCGTCGTGGCAGCTGCTGGTGTCCCCCATTTCATTAAGCCAGACATGATTAAGCCAGGCGCTGCGCTGCTTGATGTTGGCATCACTAGAACTGATGCTGGCCTTCTTGGAGACTTAGACCCAGCCTGCGCTGAAGTTGCTGGCTGGATTGCTCCGATGCCAGGTGGAACTGGCCCAATGACTCGTGCCATGTTGCTCGCCAACGTAGTCGATACGGCTGAAGGAAATCTTTAATGACCATCAAAGAATATGACTACGTAATTATTGGTGGCGGGTCTGCTGGATCTGTTTTAGGCAATCGGTTATCCGAGAATCCCGATAATGAAGTTTTGGTTTTAGAGGCCGGGCGCAAAGACTCGTGGTGGGATGTTTACATTCACATGCCAGCTGCGCTGACTTTCCCAATCGGAAACAAGTTCTATGACTGGATGTATGAAACTGATCCAGAACCATACATGAATGGTCGTCGGGTTTACCAAGGTCGCGGCAAGGTTCTTGGAGGTTCAGGCTCTATTAATGGAATGATTTTCCAGCGCGGAAATCCAATGGATTACGAACGTTGGGCTGCCGATAAAGGTATGGAGAACTGGGACTTCGCCCATTGCTTGCCGTACTTCAAGAAAATGGAAAATGCTACCGGCGTTCCTAATGACAAGAAGTACCGTGGCCACGATGGTCCGCTTTATCTAGAAAAAGGCCCTGCCAAGAATCCGTTATTCAAAGCTTTCTTTGATGCCGCAGTTGCTGCTGGCTTTAGCCGCACCGACGATGTAAATGGTTATAGCCAAGAAGGCTTTGGTCCGTTTGATAAGAATGTTAAGAAAGGTCGTCGCTGGTCTTCAGCTCGGGCTTACTTACATCCAGTAATGCATCGAAAGAATTTAACAATTCAGACTCGTCACCAAGTACACCGCGTGATCTTTGAAGGCGACAAGGCTGTTGGCGTGGTTGCGCAACGCGGCAAGACTATTACTGAGTACCGTGCCAAGAATGTTGTTCTATGTGGTGGCGCGATCAATACCCCACAGGTTCTGCAGCTTTCCGGAATTGGTCCAGCTGAACTACTTAAAAAGCACGGCATTGCAGTAGTTAAAGACCTACCTGGCGTTGGTCAGAACTTGCAGGATCATCTAGAGGTTTACATTCAGCATGCTTGTAAGCAACCAATCACTATGAATCCAAATCTAAAGCTTTGGAAGCGACCGTTTATTGGTGCAGCTTGGTTGTTTGCCCGCAAGGGTCCAGGTTCGACCAACCACTTCGAAGGTGGTGGTTTTGCCTGCTCCAATAACACTGTTAAGTACCCAAACTTGATGTACCACTTCTTGCCAATTGCCGTTCGTTATGACGGAACTGGTATCGAACAAGGTCACGGTTACCAAGTTCACGTTGGTCCAATGTATTCAGATGCTCGCGGCCGCATTGAAATCACAAGCGCTGACCCAATGGCTAAACCTTCGATTCTGTTTAACTACCTTTCAACAGATCAGGATCGTCGCGAGTGGGTAGAGGCTATTCAAGTAACTCGAAACATTTTGGCGCAATCTGCTTTTGATCAATACAGCGATGGTGAACTATCCCCTGGTCCACAGGTGCAGACTCCAGAACAGATTCTGGAATGGGTTGCCAAGGATGCTGAGACTGCTTACCACCCATCATGTACTGCAAAAATGGGTACCGATGAAATGAGCGTGGTAGATCCAAACACTATGAAGGTTCATGGCGTCGAAGGTCTATTCGTAGTCGATGCCTCGGTGTTCCCTTACGTAACTAACGCAAACCTTTACGCACCAACCATGATGGTTGCCGAACGTGCAGCTGACTTAATTCAGGAAAAGCCAACCTTGGCTCCTGAATATGTTGAATGGCATAAGCGAAGCGTTTAAGGAATTACCCCCGTCGTTACCTCATTTTTATGGTGTGACGGCTGGGGTTCTTTCTTTGGTATTGATGATTACCAGGCCGATAAGAATTAAGGCTGACCCAATGATCTGCCAAATATTTATGGCTTCACCCAAAACAATAATTCCAAGCATGATTGCAACAAAAAGAATTACGTATGTGGTGTCGCTTGCTACTCCAGCACCAGATTGCTTGATCAAAGTTTGAATCATTATGTAAGTTATGCCCGTTCCGACAACACCCAAAATCAACAACGAAATCAATGAAATCGTTGAGGCGTCAGTCGTGATGGTTACAAACCAAGGCAAAATCAAGGTGAAATGAATGGAAGCACAAAGCATTTGCCCGGCCGCGATAGATGTTGGGGTATCTTTCACATTTACAAAGTTTCGTCGGGCGTACACAAGTCCTGCTGCATAGCTAGTAGTTCCGACCATGATTGCTC